>CAZXYL010000778.1:0-4382 GCA_964644915.1 uncultured Geminicoccaceae bacterium | reverse complement strand
CCGTCTGCGCCCGCCCGATCAGGAGCGCCTGCGTGTTGCCGGCCAGGCCGCCCACGGCCGCCGCGTCCTGGTCGACCAGCTGGCCGTTCAGGAACAGCGCGATGCCGGCGGCGCTGAACACGAACGCGAGGTGGGTCTGCTCGCCGGCGGCAACGGTGTTCGGCGCGCTCTGCACGGTCGATGAGCTGCCCGCGGATTCGAGGGTGACCGTGACGCGGCTGTTGTTGAGCACCGCGCGCACCTGCCCGGCCCCGGTGCCTGCCGCATCCTTGGAGAACAGGGCCTGGATGCCGTCCACCTCCGCCGGCGCGAACCACATCTCGATCGTGCCGGCAGGCAGCGCCAGGGCATCATCGGTCGGCTGGACCGCGCCGCTCGCGTCGAGGGCGCCGTTGACGCCAGGAAGCAGGTTCTGGACGATCCGGCCGACGCCTGTGGCGTTCGGGTGCAGGCCGTCCACGGTCTGGCCATCGCCGATCACACCGCCCTCGATGACGTCGCCCGCGCGGGTGCCGCCGAAGAAATGGGTGAACGGCAGGCCGTATTCCTGGGCCAGATCGGGGAAGAGCTGCTCGAACGCGGCGCGCTCCGCCTCGCTCGCATAGCCGCCGAAACCGAGAAAGAAGCCGAAGGTGCCCGTGAGCACGACTTCGATGCCGGCGACCTGGAAGTCCTCGATCATGCTGCGCAGGTTGCTCTCGACCGTGTCGAGCGGCACTTGCGTGCGCGCATCGTTGGTGCCGAGAACGATGACGACGACGTCGGGGGCCTCGGCGATCACGCCCGCCACCCGCGCGAGCGCGCCGCCGGTGGTCTGGTCGTTGACGCCGCGGCTCAGGACGGTCGCGTCCAGGCCCTGGCCGACCAGAGCCGCCCGCAGCTGATTCGGGAACGAATCGCCGGCGGGCAACCCGAACCCGTTCGCCAGGCTGTCGCCGAAGGCGGCGACGGTGACCGCGCCCGAGTGCCCGGTCGAACCGATGATCTCGACGAAGTCGCCGCCGTCGAGGCGGGCCGCGCCGTCGCCGATGAACCCGGGCACGAGCTGCGGGCTGCCGTGATAGGTGCCGTTCAGGCCGCCTGCGCGATCGACCGCGGCGTTGCCCTCGGTCTCGTTGAAGCGCCAGCGCGCGAGCGGATTCACCGTGTCCACGGTGGCGCTGTACGTGCGCAGGATCGCCATGGGTCTCGCTCCCTACCTTTCTTACCGTTGCGGCTCGGGCGCAGGGCCGCCCTGCGCGAGGCGGGCGCCTGCCCACCCCGCCATCCGGCCGGCTCGTGGCTTGATGGCCGCCGCGTTCCCGACTCGAAGCCTCGGCACATCTGCGCCGGACCGACGGGCCGCAGCACAAGCTCGTGCTGTTGATAAAAGGCCGCGCGGGAACGGTCAATTCGTTCAGGAGGCGTATGGCGCAGGAGATACTCGCCTGCTGCGCTCCCTCTGTCGCGTCACCAGCGCAATGGAGAGCACATCCCCCTCTCCGGTGCGCGCATTTGGCGCACGGCAGGCGCTCACGAAGGACAGGCCCGCGGGCGCGCACGGAACAGCCCGCGCCGGGGTTTGTTGAGTTCGCGATGCCCGTGCGCTATAGACGGCGCCGGCGCAAGGAGGCGCCGACCAGGCCGAAAGGCGCGCGCCCGTCATGAGCAACCGCATGAGCCGTCGCCGCAAGGTGTACGAGGGCAAGGCCAAGGTCCTGTTCGAGGGGCCGGAGCCGGGGACCCTGATCCAGTATTTCAAGGACGACGCCACCGCCTTCAACAACCAGAAGCAGGGCATCATCACCGGCAAGGGCGTGCTCAACAATCGCATCTCCGAGCACCTGATGCTGCGGCTCGCCTCGATCGGCATCCCGACGCACTTCGTGCGCCGGCTGAACATGCGCGAGCAGCTGATCCGCGAGGTCGAGATCATCCCGCTCGAGGTGGTGGTGCGCAACGTCGTGGCGGGCTCGCTCGCCAAGCGCTTCGGCATGGAGGAGGGCACGTCGCTCCCGCGCTCGATCGTCGAGTACTACTACAAGTCCGACGAGCTCGAGGACCCCATGGTGAGCGAGGAGCACATCACCGCCTTCGGCTGGGCGAGCTATCAGGAGATCGACGAGATCCTGAACCTGTCCCTGCGCATCAACGACTACCTCACCGGCCTGCTCGCGGGCGTGGGCCTGCGGCTGATCGACTTCAAGATGGAATTCGGCCGGCTCTGGGAGGACGACGACATCCGCATCGTGCTCGCCGACGAGATCAGCCCGGACAGCTGCCGGCTGTGGGATGCGGAGACCAACGAGCGCCTGGACAAGGACCGGTTCCGGCGTGATCTCGGCCGGGTCGAGGAGGGCTATCAGGAGGTGGCCAGGCGCCTGGGCATCCTGCCGGAGGCCGGCCCGCGCGACCTCAAGGGGCCCGAGACGGTGCAATGAAGGCCAAGGTGCACGTGCGGCTGAAGGACGGCGTGCTCGATCCCCAGGGCGCCGCGATCGGCCGCGCGCTGGTCCAGCTGGGCTTCTCGGGCGTCGGCGAGGTGCGCCAGGGCAAGCTGATCGAGCTCGAGCTCGCAGAAGGCGACCGCGCGGCGGCCGAGCGGCAGGTCCGCGCCATGTGCGAGCAGCTGCTCGCAAACCCGGTGATCGAGACCTACATGATCACGCTCGAAGACTGACCTTGCGGAGTGGCAGGCGTGCGGGCAGGGGTGATCACCTTCCCCGGCTCCAATTGCGATCGTGACGCGGTGGTCGCCCTCGAGACCGCGGGTGCTGCGGTGCGTCGCATCTGGCATGGCGAGACCGAGCTGCCGGCGCTGGATCTGATCGTGCTGCCCGGCGGCTTCACCTATGGCGACTACCTGCGCTGCGGGGCGATCGCCGCGCGCTCGCCGGTGATGGGCGAGGTGGTGCGCCGCGCCGCCGCGGGCACCGCCGTGCTCGGCATCTGCAACGGCTTTCAGATCCTGGCCGAGGCCGGCCTCGTGCCGGGCGCGCTGATCAGCAATGCCGGGCTGAAGTTCGTCTGCCGGCCGGTCGAGCTCGAGGTCGCGACGGCAGACAGCATCTTCAGTGCCGGCTACGCGCCGGGCCAGACCATCCGGCTCCCCGTGGCGCATCACGACGGCAATTACGTGTGCGCGCCGGACGAGGTGAAGCGCCTGGAGGACGAGGACCGCATCGTGCTCCGCTACCGCGACAACCCCAACGGCTCGACCGCCGACATCGCGGCAGTGCTGGGTGCCGGGCGCACCGTCATGGGCGTGATGCCGCATCCCGAGCGCGCCGCCGATGCGCGCCTGGGCGGGACCGACGGGCTGCGGATGCTGCGCGCCCTGGTCGAGACGCTGGGGTGATGGGCACGCGGATAACGCAGGACCCCGACGCACCCGGCGGATAGCGGTTCCCGACACCTGCTGCTCACCTCTTGCTTTGCATCTCCCCTAACACCGTTCTTGCATGCGCCCTGCCCTGTCCAATCGGAGGGATTCGGCTATAGTGACCGGTCGACAAGCGAGGGAGCGGGCGATGCGGTACGTTTCGGCGACCGAAGCCAAGCAGGCGCTGGCTGCGGTCCTGGACGCGGCGCAAACGGAACCAGTGGTGATCCGGCGCCAGCGGCGCGACGTCGCGGTGGTCCTCTCGATACAGGAGTACGAGCGGCTCACGGCCGTGAACATTGAGCAGTTTCAGCACTTCTGCGACCGCATCGGCGAGCAGGCGAGAGCGCGGGGCCTGACCGAGGACAAGCTGAGCGAAATGCTCGCCAGTGAAATCTAGGGCGCGGTTCGTCGTCGACACCAACGCCCTGGTCAGCCGCCTGCTGCTCCCGCAGTCAGCGCCCGCTCGCGCCGTCAGGAAGGCGGCCGATGAGGGGCGACTCCTGATGTCCGAGCCGACGATGTTGGAGCTGGTCGCGGTCCTCGGCCGCGCCAAGTTCGACCCCTATGTTTCGGTAGTCGACCGGCAGGAGTTCATTCGCCGGCTCGGGCGTATCGCGGAGATGGTTCCGACCGTGCGCGTGGTCCGCGCCTGTCGCGATCCTCGCGACGACAAGTTTCTCGAGGTCGCCGTCAACGGCCGAGCCGATCTCATCATCACCGGCGACCACGATCTGCTCGAGCTGGATCGGTTCATGGGCATCCCGATCCTCAGCCCGGCCGCCTACCTGGCCCGCTGACGAGCGTCGACACGCCCTCGACCAGTAGCGCGGGCACCTCCCGCCTGCCTTGCCCATCCTGGACGCTTCCGGTAAACGGCCGGCGGGTGCGCGCCGTCGTGCGGTCGCCAGCAGTTCAGGAAGCCGTGGAGCGAGTTCACGGACCACAACGTTGCCGAGATCTGCGCCTCCCTTCTGGTGAGCCTGATAGACGACGCGGTGACGGGTGAGCGAAGACGATC
>CAZXYL010000777.1:0-2177 GCA_964644915.1 uncultured Geminicoccaceae bacterium | reverse complement strand
CCGAATGCCGCCACCCCGACCGAGAGGATCACCGCCCAGGGTATGGTCCAGCTCTCGTACTGCGCGACCAGGAACAGATAGGCGAATACCAGCGAGAGCAGGAACAGGAGGTTGCCGGCCTGGCCCGCCTCGATCTCCTGCAGCGACATGCCGGTCCACTCGTAACCGAAGCCGTCGGGCAGGGTCTCGGCGGCGACCCGCTCCATGGCCGCGATCGCCTGGCCGGAGCTGTAGCCCGGCGCGGCGTCGCCGTTGATCGTGGCGGAGCGGAACATGTTGTAGCGGGTGATCCGCTCGGGGCCGACGACCGGCTGCACCTGAACCAGGGTGCGCAGCGGGATCATGTCGCCTTGGGCGTTGCGCACGTAGATGTTGAGGATGTCCTCGGGCGCGCTGCGCCGCTCGCCCTCGGCCTGGACCATGACCCGGTAGACCCGCCCGAAGCGGTTGAAGTCGTTGACGTAGTAGGAGCCGAGGTTGGCCTGCAGCGCCTGGAAGATCTCGGTGAGGGCGACGCCCTGGGCCATGGCCCGTTGCCGGTCGATGTCGACGAACAGCTGCGGCGCGTCCGCCTCGAAGGTGCTGAACGCCTGGGCGATCTCGGGGGCGCCGTTGGCGGCGACGATCAGGCCGTTGAGCGCGCCCGCGAGCTCGCGCGGCTCGCGCCCCTCGAGGTCCTGAAGCACGAACTCGAAGCCGCCGGTGGCGCCGAGGCCCGGGATCGGCGGCGGGTTGAAGGCGAAGATCGTGGCCTGCGGCATGGCGAAGAACGCCTGCTGGGCGCGCCCGAGCAGCGCTCGCAAGCCCAGCTCGGGTGCCGTGCGCTCCTCCCACGGCTCCAGCACCGCGATCACGAAGGCCGCGTTCGGCGCGATCCCGCCGGCGAGCAGGCTGTAGCCGCCGATGCTGATCACGCTCCTGACCCCGGGCAGGCCCATCAGGATCTGCTCCACCTCATCCACCACGGCCTCCGTGCGCTCCAGCGCGGCGCCGTCGGGCAGACGGATGTCGGCGAAGAAGCCGCCGCGGTCCTCCGGCGGCACGAAGGCGGTCGGCACGCGCTGGAACAGCCAGCCGGTGCCGGCGAGCAGCACCACGAACGCGAGCAGGGTGAGCAGCACGCGCCGCACCAGGAGGCCCACGGCCCTGGTGTAGCCCCGGGTGGTCGCATCGAAGCCGCGCCGGAACCAGGCGAGCGGCCCGCGCGGCTGCCGCGGCGGGCGCAGGAAGGTGGCGCAGAGCGCCGGGCTCAGGGTCAGCGCGTTGATCGAGGAGATCGAGACCGCGACCGCGATCGTCACCGCGAACTGCTGGAAGAGCTGCCCGGTGAGGCCGGGCGTGAAGGCCACCGGCACGAACACCGCGAGCAGGACCAGGGTGGTGGCGATCACCGGCCCGGTGACCTGCGTCATCGAGAGGCGGGTCGCCTCCTTGGGCGGCAGCCCCTCGCTCATCAGCCGCTGCGTGTTCTCGACCACCACGATGGCGTCGTCGACCACGACGCCGATGGCCAGGATCAGCGCGAACAGGGTGATCGTGTTGATGGTGTAGCCGAAGACCAGCAGCACCGCCAATGTGCCGATCAGCGAGACCGGGATCGCGATCGCCGGGACCAGGGTCGAGCGCACGTCCTGGAGGAAGACGAAGGTGACCAGCACGACGAGGACGAGCGCCACGAAGAGCGTCGTCACCACCTCGCGGATGGAGGTGCGCACGTATTCCGTGGTGTCGTAAGTGACGTCGTAGGCGAGATCGTCCGGGAAGCGCCCGGCCAGGCGCGCGAGCTCGGCATAGACGGCATCGGCGACCTCGAGCGCGTTCGCTTCCGGCTGCTGGAAGACGCCGATCGGGATCGCCGGCCGGCCGTTCAGGTTGCCGTACCAGGCATAGCTCGCGGCGCCGAGCTCGACCCGCGCGACGTCGCCCACGGTGATCAGGGAGCCGTCCGCCCGGGCGCGGATCACGATCTGGCGGAACTCGTCGACGTCCGCCAGCCGGCCCCGGGCCTGGATCGTGTACTGGAACTGCTGGCCCGGTGGCGCCGGGGGTTGGCCGACAGCACCAGCCGAGACCTGCACGTTCTGCTCCCGGATCGCCCCGATGACGTCGCCCGCGGTCACGCCCAGGCCGGTCATGCGGTCGGGCTGCAGCCAGATGCGCATGCTGTAGTCGCGGGC
>CAZXYL010000776.1:0-2144 GCA_964644915.1 uncultured Geminicoccaceae bacterium | reverse complement strand
CTGCTCGATGGCGCGATCGGCAAGGTGCTGGCCGGCGGCCTGCGCACGGCCGACATCATGCAGCCCGGCATGGCCAGGGTCTCGACCAGCACCATGGGCGAGGCGATCGTGCGCGAGCTGGACAAGGCGGCGGCCTGAGCGATCTCGACGACAGCCCTGATCGAGCGGTTTCGACGCGCGCGGCGGGACGGATCGCGCGCCGTCCTCGAGGGGTTCCATGCGCTCAAGCACGCGGTCCGCTTCGGCGCCACGATCGAGGAGGTGGTCGCCACGGACCCCGAGCGGCTGCAGGCGCTGGCACAGGAGCTGGCGCCCGATCTCGAGGCCTGGGTGCGCGCATCCGTGCCCGCCATAGAGCGGGAGATCTTCGAGCAACTGGCGCCGGTACCGCCCGAGACCGGCGTGATCGCGATCGCTTTCCGGCCGCAGGTGGACGTGGCGGCGCTGCTCGAACCAGCGTCCGCGCCCGTCGTGCTGCTGGAGAATCCGGCGCACCTCGGCAACATCGGCGCGGTGGTGCGCGTCGCCGCGGCGGCCGGTGCCGCGGGGGTATTGACTACGGGGACGCGCGACCCGTGGCAGCCCGCGGCGCTGCGTGGCTCGGCCGGGCTGCATTACACGCTGCCGGTGGCGCGGATCGACGCTCTGGCACCGGCCGCGCGGCCGATCGTGGCGCTGCACCCCGACGGCGAGCCTCTGAGCGCGGACGCGATCCCGCCGGGCGCGATCCTGGCCTTCGGCACCGAGCGCGGCGGCCTGAGCCCCGCCTTGCGCCGGCGCGCACAGGTCCAGCTCGCCATCCCGATGCGCGCGGGCGTCTCCAGCCTCAACCTTGCGACGGCCGTCGCGGTCGTGCTCTATGCCCGCCGGCCCGGTGACGGGGCATGATCGCGGAAGGGGTTTTTCGATCCGGGAACGGCAAGGGAGGATGCCTTCGAGATGTCCGGGCGGGAGGTGATCATGCTGGGCGCCGGCGGCCACGGCAAATCGGTGATCAACGTGCTGCGCCCGGCCGGTTATGTCGTCCGCGCCGTGCTCGACGACGACCCCGCCACATGGGGCCGGGATCTCCTGGGCGCTCCGATCGTCGGCCCGACCGCCCGGATCGCCGAGGAGGCGGCGATCGCGGCGGTCATCGCCATCGCCGACAACCGCACCCGCAGACGGCTCGCGGAACGCCACAGGTCCGTCGAGTGGTGCCCGGTGAGCCATCCTGGCGCCTGGGTGTATCCGACCGCGGAGATCGGGCGGGGCACGGTGATCCTGCCCTGCTCGGTCATCGGCGCCGAGACCCGCATCGGCGCCCATGTGATCGTCAGCGCCCAGTGCACCGTCGGCCACGACAGCGTGATCGGGGACTATGCGCAGCTCGCGCCGGGCGTTCATCTCGCCGGCGGCGTAACCATAGGGGCCGGCGCCTTCCTCGGGCTCGGCGTGGTGGTGAACCCGGGTCTCACGATCGGCGAGAACACGGTCGTCGGCGCGGGCGGTGTGGTGGTTCACAACCTGCCGGCCGACTGCACGGCGATCGGCATACCCGCCCGGCGACGGTGATGCAGCGTTCGTTGGTGCCAGGTCCCAGGTGACCTACATGAGAGAGCGGCTCGTGCCTTGATCGGAGATCCAAGAGGATCGACCTACTGAGGTAGACCTCCGGGCGTGGCGGAGCGCACAACCAGCGGGACGGAGCCATGGGCTACAGAGTTGCGGTGGTGGGCGCCACCGGCGCGGTCGGGCGCGAGATCCTCAACGTGCTCGCCGAGCGGGACTTCCCCGCCGACGAGGTGGTCGCCCTCGCCTCGCGGGCGTCGGCGGGCAAGGAGGTGTCCTTCGGCGAGAAGGCCGTGCTCAAGGTGCAGCCGCTCGAGGACTACGACTTCGAGGGCACCGACATCGGCCTGTTCTCGCCGGGTGCCGCCGTCTCGGCGGTCTACGCTCCGAGGGCCGCAGCTGCCGGCTGCGTCGTGATCGACAACACCTCGCAGTTCCGCATGGACCCCGACGTGCCCCTGGTCGTGCCCGAGGTCAACCGCGAGGCGCTGGAAGGCTTTCGCGAGCGCAACATCATCGCCAACCCGAACTGCTCGACCATCCAGATGGTGATGGCGCTCAAGCCGCTGCACGACCTCGCCGTCGTCAGGCGG
>CAZXYL010000775.1:0-1660 GCA_964644915.1 uncultured Geminicoccaceae bacterium | reverse complement strand
TGATCAGGGCCGCGGGCGGCGGCTCGATCGTCAATCTGTCCTCGGCGGCGGGGCGCTTCGGCTTCGCCCTGCGCACGCCGTACGCCGCGTCGAAGTGGGCCGTGGTCGGCCTCTCCAAGAGCCTCGCGATCGAGCTCGGGCCGGATCAGATCCGGGTCAACGCGATCTGCCCGGGCGCGGTCGCAGGCGATCGCATCAACCGTGTGATCGAGGCCAAGGCCAAGGCGCAGGGCGTGCCGTTCGAGGCCATGCACGAGGAGTACGTGGGCCAGGCCTCGATGCAGCGGATGGTCAGCGCCAAGGACATCGCGAGCATGATCCTCTTCTTGTGCTCGGACGCCGGCCGGCTGGTCTCGGGTCAGGTCATCGGCATCGACGGCAACATCGAACGACTGCGCTGAAAGGGACGCGCGCATGGCGAGACCGGAGCCTTCGCGGGTCGAGCGCGTGGCCGTGCTCGGCGCCGGCACCATCGGCGCGAGCTGGGCCGCGCAGTTCCTGGCCGCCGGGCTCGAGGTCGCGGTCTATGACCCTGCCCCCGATACCGAGAACTTCGTGCGCGGCTTCGTCGACCGGGCCTGGCCCGCGCTCGAGCGCCTGGGTCTCGCCGCGGGCGCCGATCAGCGCCGCATCGCGTTCTGCGCCGAGCCGGCCGAGGCGGCCGGGGTGGCGCAGTTCGTGCAGGAGAGCGTGCCCGAGAACCTGGGGGCGAAGCGCGCGCTCTACGAGCAGATGGAGGCCGGCCTGGCACCGGACGCCGTGGTCGCGTCCAGCACCTCGGGGCTGATGCCGGGCGAGCTGCAGGCCGGGCGAGCTGGCCCCGAGCGCTATGTCGTGGGCCACCCCTTCAACCCGCCGCACCTGATCCCCCTGGTCGAGGTGGTGGGCGGCAAGGCGACCGATCCGCAGGTGGTCCGCTGGGCGGCCGGGTTCTACCGGGCGATCGGCAAGCATCCGATCACGGTCAAAAAGGAGGTGCCGGGCCACGTCGCCAACCGCATGCAGGTGGCGCTCTATCGCGAGGCGATCCACCTGGTGCTCAAGGGCGTGGCCAGCATCGAGGACGTGGATGCCGCGATCGCCTACGGCCCGGGGCTGCGCTGGGCGATCATGGGGCCGCACATGCAGCACCATCTGGCCGGCGGCGACGGCGGCATCCGCCACCATCTCGAGCACATCGGGCCGGGCATGCAGCGCTGGTGGAACGATCTCGGCGCGCCGCGCGTGACGCAGGACGTGATCGATCGCATCGTCGACGCCTTCGAGCTGACCACCCCGCGGCCGATCGAGACCCTGGCGGCCGAGCGCGACGCGCTCCTCGTGTCGCTCCTGGAAACCCTGAGCCGGATGCGCGCCGGCCTTGAAGAGACGGAGGCCAGTCCCGAAGCATGAGCGGCATCATCCTGGTGACCGGCGCCTCGCGCGGCATCGGTGCGGCGACCGCGCGGCTCGCGGCGAAGCGCGGCTGGGACGTCGTGGTGAACTACAGGAGCGCCCGCGCCGAGGCGGAGCGGGTCGCGGCGGACATCGAGCAGGAGGGGCGGCGCGCGCTCCTGGTCCAGGCCGACGTGGCCAGGGAAGAGGACATCCTGCGCCTGTTCGAGACCACCGATCGCGAGCTCGGCCGGCTCAGCGCGCTGGTCAACAACGCCGGCACGGT
>CAZXYL010000774.1:0-4573 GCA_964644915.1 uncultured Geminicoccaceae bacterium | reverse complement strand
CGGCCCGCCGCACGTGGGCCGGACCGCCGACGGGCTCGCGGGTCGACCGTCCGCCCTCCCGGGTCAGGAGCGACGTCGCAGGGCGGTGCCGGCGGCTACAGCCAGGGCGAGCCCGGTCGCGGCTGCGAGCCCCAGCGTGGCCATGGGATGCGTCGCGGCCCAGGTGTAGGCGCTCCGTTCCCGCACGAACGCGTTCTGGCCGCTGCGCTCCTCGGCCTGCCCCGCGGGCTCGTGCAGGCCCGAGGGGCCCCGGGGCTGCGCCGGCTCGCGGCTCTGCTGCAGCCAGGGCACCGTGCGCGCCATGATCGCGTCCGCGATCCCCGGCAGCCAGTGATCGAGCGCCTCGATCAGTCGTCCGGCACCGCCCACGGTGATTTCCCGCACCGGATGCTCGGCGGCGTAGAGAATCGCCTCCGCCACGATGTCGGGCGCGTAATACGGCGGCGGATTGCGCGGCTCCCTGTCCATGTAGTTCTGCGCGTGCTGCACATAGGGCGTATCGATCGCCGCGGGCTTGATCAGGGTCACGCTGATCGGCTCCCGGTCGTGCATCAGCTCCATCCGCAGCGCGTCGGTAAAGCCCTTGACCGCGTGCTTGGCGGCGGAATACGGCCCTTGCAGCGGGAAAGAGCGCTCGGACAGGATGCTGCCGATGTTGATCAACGCGCCGCCGCCGCCCGCGCGCAGATAGTCCAGCGCGACGCGCGAGCCGTGCACCACGCCCCAGTAGGTCGTCTCGAAGATTTCGCGCT
The DNA here is from genome assembly GCA_964644915.1 of uncultured Geminicoccaceae bacterium. Taxonomy (GTDB): domain Bacteria; phylum Pseudomonadota; class Alphaproteobacteria; order Geminicoccales; family Geminicoccaceae; genus CAZXYL01. The sequence continues at coordinate 3,821 of CAZXYL010000774.1, read as the reverse complement.
GGTCCTCGAGCGGCACGTCTTCGATGCGCCCGTAGGCCGAGACGCCGGCGTTGTTGACCCAGGTGTCCACGCCACCGAAGCGATGCACCGCGGTCTCCGCGATGCGGCGCACGTCGCGCTCGCGGCGCACGTCCGCGACCACGCAGGCGACCTCGCCGCCGCGCTCGCACACGGCATGGGCGGCGTCCCACAGGCCGTCTGCGTTGCGCGCCGCGAGCACCACCCGGGCGCCGTGCTCCGCCGCCAGGCGCGCGGTCGCGAGCCCGATGCCGCTGGACGCGCCCGTGATCACGATGGTCTGGTCTTCCAGATGCTTGAGCTGCGGCTTCATGTTGCTCCTCCCTGCCCCGGCTCGGCCGGGGTCTCGGCCAGCGGCCGGGCCATGCCGGCACTTGCCAGAATGCCGCCCAACGCCGTGAGCCCGATCCCCAGCGCACCCCGGCGCCGGAGCCCGTACCAGGCGAGCGCGCCGCCACCCAGCATGATCGCCGCGCGGCCGAGACCTTCCATGTCGAAGCCCGTTCCGTCCCGCTGCGGCGGTTCGTGGTGCTGCTCGTCAGGCCCGGCGCCTGCCACGGCTCTCTCCTCGTTTGCGGTGGGTTGCCGAGCAGGGAACGCCGAAATGCGCCCGATGGCTCCGCCCCCGCGCCAAAACGCCCCCGGCCGAGCGTCGGGCCGGGCCGCTCGGATCAGCCCGGTGCCGCGCCTGCCAGCTGATGGAGGACGCGCAGCGCGGCGCAGGCGGCGCCGTAGCCGTTGTCGATGTTGACGGTGACGATGCCGGGGGCGCAGCTCGCGAGCGCCGAGTTGAGCGCGGTCGTGCCGTTCCCGGCGGCGCCGTAGCCGCTCGATGTCGGCAGTGCGATCAGCACGCCGCCCACGAGGCCGCCGACGACGCTGAACAGCGCGCCCTCCATGCCGGCGGCCACGATGACCACGGGAAAGCGCTTCAGCTCCGCCTCGTGGCGGAGGATGCGCCACAGCCCGGCGACCCCGACGTCGACGATCTCCCGGACGCCGACCCCCGCGAAGGCGAGCGTCCGCGCGGCCTCACGCGCGACCACGAGATCGCTCGTGCCGGCCGTGACCACGGCGACCCGTGGCGGGCCGTCGGGTGCCTGCCAGGGGCCCAGGATCGCGGTGCGGGAGAGCGGCTCGTAGTCCAGCGCGTCCTGCTCCGCCGCCGGCAGCAGCTGGAGGGTCTCGGCCGCGAGCCGGGTGAGCAGGAGGGGCACTCCGGCCTCCCGTGCGAGCGCGATCGCGTCGGCGATCTGGCCTACGGTCTTGCCCTGGCAGAGCACCGCCTCGGCGATGCCGATCCGCTCCCGCCGCTCGAAATCGAAGGTGATCTCAGCCATGCGCCGGGGGCTTGTGGAATGCGCTGCCCATCCGATAGGGCTCGTAACGCACCGGGCGCGTCTCGCCGTGCGCGCGCAGGAGATCGGCGAGGCCGGCGCGCAGCGAGGCGCCCGATGCCGCCTTCATATGCGCCAGGCTGTCCGGGTCCAGCTGGATCACGACGCCATCCCGGAAGAGGCGGCAGCGCACGGTCTTCGGGGTGAGAGCCTCGGCGAGCCGCCGCTCGAAATCGAAGGTGATCTCAGCCATGCGCCGCGGGCTTGTGGAATGCGCTGCCCATCCGATAGGGCTCGTAACGCACCGGGCGCGTCTCGCCGTGCGCGCGCAGGAGATCGGCGAGGCCGGCGCGCAGCGATGCGCCCGATCCAGCCTTCATATGCGCCAGGCTGTCCGGGTCCAGCTGGATCACGACGCCATCCCGGAACAGGCGGCAGCGCACGGTCTTCGGGGTGAGAGCCTCGGCGAGCAGCCGCTCGACCGCATGCACGAGGCCGAGCCGCTCGGCGCTCACGCGAATGCCGGTCTCGAGCCGGCTGGAGAGGCAAGGTGCCGCGGGCAGCTCGGCGAGGTCGTCGAGCCCGTGCCGCCTCGCGAGCGCGCGCACGCCCGCCTTGTCGATGCCGGCCTCGACGTACGGATGGCGGACGCCATGCTGCCTGGCCGCCTCGAGCCCCGGCCGCCAGTCGCCCAGATCGTCGAGATTGGTGCCGGAGACGATCGTGGCCGACGTGCCTTGCGCGATCGTGCCGTAGAGGTTGGTCTTGCAGAAGAAGCAGCGGTTCGCGGGGTTCGCGAGGTAGTCGGGATCGGCGAACTCGCCCGCGTCGATGAGCTGCAGGCGCCAGCCCTCGCGGCCGGCATAGCCGCGCACCCGCGCGGTCGCCTCGGGCGGGACGGCCGGGGATATCGCGTGGACCATCGAGGCCCGCGCATCCAGGCGCCGGTGCGCGAGGAAGGCCAGCGTCATGCTGTCGACCCCCCCGCTGACCGCCACGGCGACCTCGCCGATCTCGCCGAGAACGGCGTCCAGCCGGGCCGCCATCCCGCTCACATCATTCACCTTCGTCCCCTTCGCCGAGTGCCTGCGCCTCGGCCGACCTGCGCCGCCGCGCGCGCTCGAGAACACCTTCGACCTCCCGCATCGAGTCCACCTCGGCCTTGGCGGTGCGCGAGCCGTCCGGGCGCGTGACCACCTTGACCGCCACGCCCTCGGCCTCGAGCCGGGTGCGCGGCAGCACCGCGCGCGCTTCGGTGCGCCAGCGCAGCCCGATGGTCGTGGTCTCGATCAGGCACCGCTCGATCACGGCGTCCAGATGCGGCAGTTCCGCCAGGACCTGGACGTGGGCGGCGAGCCGGCCCTTCTTGCCGAAGACGGGCGCCTGGAGCACGTCGAGCACGCCCGGCGCCGCGCGCAGGCGGTCGAGCCCCAGCGCCAGGTCCTCCGGCGTCTGGTCATCGACCTCGAAGCCGATCACGCCGATCCGCTCGCTGGCCCAGCCGCCGCCTTCCGCAGCCTCGTAGACCAGGACGCGCAGGGCGTTGCTGATGCGCTCGAGCTTTTTGGTGCCGAAGCCGAAGCCCGAGGCGCAAACGCGCCAGACGCCGTCGGGGAGTCGCGGCGCAGGGGCCAGATGGCGCAGGATCGCAGCACCGGTGGGTGTCACCCGCTCGCCGGCGATGCCGTCGTCGAAAACCGGCAGATTTTCCAGGAGCTTAGCCGTAGCGGGGGCGGGCACCGGCAGCGGGCCGTGCCGGGTGTTCACCCGCCCGCTGCCCTGCGGCACCGGCGCGCACGACCAGGTACATTCGCCCATCATCTCGATCACATAAGCGGCGCCGACCACGTCCGCCAGCGAGTCCCAGTCGGCCAGCTCGTGGAAGTGCACCTCTTCCAGCGGCACGCCGTGGACCGTCGCCTCCGCCTCGCCCAGAAGCCGCAGAACCCCTTGCGCCCGGTCCCGCACGGCCGGCTCGAGCGAGGACGCCGCGATGTGGCGCGAGATGGCGCCATACCCGACCTCGCACGGCGCCAATGGGCCTCCCCCAGGCTCCAGAACGACGCGTTTTCCGCACAGCGCCGCGTCGGCGTGCGCCACCACGTCCGCCCGCCACGCTTCCGGCAGCCCAGCCGCCCGCATCGCGGCGAAAACCCCATCCGCTAGCTGGGGAAAGGCGTCCAGCACGGCGGCCAGGAACATGTCGCCCGCGATGCCGCCCAGCGGATCGAGGTGGACGTGGCGGGGGGCGGCCACGCGGCTCAGGCGGCCGGCCGGTAGACCGGCACGACGTAGGGCCCCTCCGGGATCACCGCGACCCGGCGGGCGCCGTGGCGCTCGACGCTCGCCTGCACCGCGTCCTCGACCGAAGCGACCAGCTGCACGCCCGTGAGCTGCCGCGCCGCCTCGTCCAGCCCGCGGGTGAACAGCTGGACCCTGCCCACCCGCATCGGCTTCAGCTGCATC
>CAZXYL010000773.1:0-2037 GCA_964644915.1 uncultured Geminicoccaceae bacterium | reverse complement strand
CAGCGTTGCCGCCGGCATGTCGCGGCCGCTTTCGAGAACGTCGCCGAAGTTGAACATGCCGGCCGTCGGCTCCGCGCCCACGCGGATGACGGCGCGCAGGTGCGGCAGCTTTTGCGCCGCGAGGGCGCCCGGTCGGCACTGCGAAAGCTCCGGTGCCAGCGTTTGCAGCATGCCGAGGTAGTCGCTGCTCTTGAACCGGGTGGCAAGGATCAGCGCCCGGCAGCCGACCTTGTTCAGCGCGTATTCCAGCTCGGCGATGCGATAGGCCGGGTTGATGTTGACCATGATGAGCCCGGCCTTGGCGGTCGCGAGCTGGGTGATCACCCACTCGGCGTTGTTGGGCGACCAGATGCCGACCCGATCGCCCGGCCCGACGCCCAGCGCCAGCAACGCGGCGGCAAAGCTGCGGGCCCGGTCCTCGAGCTCGGCCCAGGACCAGCGCACGCCCTGGTCGCGCACGACGAGCGCCGGGCGGTCAGGCCAACGGGCCACGGTCCGGTCCAGATGCGCGCCGATCGTCTCGCCGATCAGCGGCACGTCGCAGGCGCCGTGCACGTAGCTCTGCGTCAGCATGCTCGTCTCCCGCGCTCCCTGTCGCGCGCCGATAGCCCGACCGGCACCCCGCCTAGAGAAGGTATAGCGCGGCCAGGCCGAGGAACGAGAAAAAGCCGAACATGTCGGTGAGCGTCAGCACGAACACGCTGGACGCCACCGCCGGATCGATACCCAGGCGATCGAGCAGGATCGGCACGGCGACACCTGCGAGCGCGGCCACCAGGACGGTGAGAATGATACCGGCGCCGAAGACCAGACCCAGATCCGGCCGGCCGAACCAGGCCAGGACGAGCAGCGTGCCCGCGACCAGCAGGGCGACGCCGTTCAGGCTGCCCACGAGCAGCTCCTTGCCCATCACGCGCAGCGTGTTCGCCCGCGTGATCTGTCGCATGGCCAGCGCCCGCACCGTCACCGTGAGCGCCTGCATGGCGGCGTTGCCGCCGAGCGCCGCCACGACCGGCATGAGCACCGCGAGCACCACGAGCTGGTCGATCTCGTCCGCGAACTGCGCGATCACCAGGGCCGCGAGCGATGCCGTGCCGAGGTTCAACAGCAGCCACGGCATCCGGTGCAGGCTGGTCCGCAACGTCGGCGCGAACACGTCGACCTCGCGCACGCCGCCGAGGCTCAAGATGTCCTCCTCGGCCTCCTCCTCGAGCACGTCGACGACGTCATCGACGGTGATCACGCCGAGCAGCCGCCCGTTAGTATCGACCACCGGCGCCGAGATCAGGTTGTACTGGCGGAACCGGTAGGCGGCCTCCTCCTGATCCATCTCGACCGGGATCAGATAGAGCTCCTTCATCTTGAGCTCGGTCAGCAGCACGCCGCGCTTGCTGCGCAGCACACGGCTCAAGGGGATGGAACCCACCGGCTCGAAGCGCGGATTGACGATGTAGAGATCGTAGAAGTCGTCGGGCAGGTCCGGCTTGGCGCGCAGGTAGTCGATGGTCTGGCCCACGGTCCAGAATTCCGGGATCGCGACCACCTCGCGCTGCATCAGGCGGCCGGCGCTGTCCTCCGGGTAGGTCAGGCCCTCCTCGATCGCCGCCCGTTCCGGCAGGGGCAGGCTGGCCAGCAGCGCCATCTGCTCTTCCGGGTCGAGATCGCTCAGCACCTCGATGGCGTCGTCGGTCTCGAGCTGGGCGATCGCCTCGCCGGCATCCTTGGGGCCGAGCAGCTCGATCACCTCCGCCCGCACGCTCTCGGCGAGGTAGGTCAGGACCTCCGGGTCGAAGGCGAGCTTGAGCTCGGGCAGCAGCGCCGCCCGCTGGTCCCGGCTCAGCTGCTCCAGAAGATCGGCCTGATCGGCCGGATGCAACGCCTGCGCGAGCTCCGCCGCGGCCACGAGGCGCCCCTGCTCGAGCGCGTTCTGGACGTCGAGGATCAATCCTTCCGAGAGCTCGACCGGGCGCTCGGTCTCGGGCAGGGCCCCGTCGTCGCGCAGCTCGCTCATTGCGCCGCCATCTGCGCCTGGCTCTC
>CAZXYL010000772.1:0-5228 GCA_964644915.1 uncultured Geminicoccaceae bacterium | reverse complement strand
ATGGCGGACGAGCACATCATCGAGACCAGGGAGCTGACCAAGGAGTTCGTGGGCTTCGTCGCGGTCCAGGACGTGAACCTCCGGGTCCGGCGCGGCACGATCCACGCCCTGATCGGCCCGAACGGCGCCGGCAAGACGACGGTGTTCAACCTGCTCACCAAGTTCCTGGAGCCGACCAGCGGGACCATCCTCTACAAGGGCCGGGACATCACAAGGGCCCGGCCCGCCGACATCGCGCGCCAGGGCATGGTGCGCTCGTTCCAGATCTCGGCCATCTTCCCGCACCTCACCGTGCTCGAGAACGTCCGCATCGCGCTGCAGCGGAGGCTCGGCACCTCGTTCCACTTCTGGCGCTCGCAGGCCACGCTGGACGTGCTCAACGAGCGGGCCTTCGAGCTGATCGAGGCGGTGGGTCTCGCAGGCTTCGCGAACACGCAGGCGGTCGAGCTGCCCTACGGCCGCAAGCGCGCGCTGGAGATCGCGACCACGCTCGCGCTCGAGCCCGAGATGATGCTGCTCGACGAGCCGACCGCCGGCATGGCGCACGAGGACGTCGGTCGGATCGCGGCCCTGATCCGCAAGGTCGCGGCAGGCCGCACGGTGCTCATGGTGGAGCACAATCTCTCCGTGGTCGCCGATCTCTCGGACATCATCACGGTCCTGCAGCGCGGCCGCATCCTGGCCGAGGGCCCCTACGAAGAGGTCTCGACCAATCCCGAGGTGCGCGAGGCCTACATGGGGACCGGCCATGCCTGAGAACGGCGCGGGCGAGATCCTGCAGCTCGAGAACGTCCACGCCTACTACGGCGAATCGCACGTCCTGCACGGCGTGAACTTCGGCGTGCGCGAGGGCGAGGTCGTGACCCTGCTCGGCCGCAACGGCGCCGGCAAGACCACCACGCTGCGCGCGATCATGGGGATCCTGGAGCGGCGCGAGGGCTCGATCCGTTTCGACGGCCACGAGCTCACCGGCGTGGCCGCGAACAAGGTGGCGAGGCTCGGGATCGGCTACGTCCCGGAGGAGCGCGGCATCTTCGCCAGCCTCGACGTCGAGGAGAACCTGCTGCTGCCGCCGGTGATCGGGCCCGGCGGCATGAGCACGGACGAGATCTTCCGCCTGTTCCCCAATCTCAAGGAGCGGCTGCGCAGCCAGGGCACGCGGCTGTCGGGCGGCGAGCAGCAGATGCTCGCGATCGCCCGCATCCTGCGCACCGGCGCGACCCTCCTCTTGCTCGACGAGCCCACCGAGGGCCTGGCGCCGGTGATCGTGCAGCAGATCGGTGCCGTGATTCGCCAGTTGAAACAGCGCGGTTTTACTGTCCTTCTGGTCGAGCAGAATTTCTACTTCGCATCGACCGTCGCCGACCGTCATTACCTGATGGAAAACGGCCGGGTGGTTGACATGATCTCCAACGATGAGCTTGATGCAAACATGGACAAGCTGCACGAATATCTCGGCGTCTAGCCTCAGCGGGCGCCCAGGCAACTCGGAGGGACCATGAGGATCACCAGTTTCGGAGCGCTCGCCACCGGTCTCGTTATCGCGGCCGGGACGGCGCAGGCCGACATCTCCGGCGACGTCGTCCGCATCGGCGTCATGAACGATCAGTCCGGCCTCTACGCCGACCTCTCCGGCCAGGGCTCGGTCGAGGCCGCGCGCATGGCGGTGGAGGACTTCGGCGGGGAGGTGAACGGCGCCAGCATCGAGGTGCTCTCGGCCGATCACCAGAACAAGCCGGACGTCGGCGCCAATGTCGTGCGCCAGTGGATCGACGTCGACGGCGTGGACGTCGTGGTCGACGTGCCGACCTCGTCGGTGGCGCTCGCCGTGACCGAGATCGTGCGCGAGAAGGACAAGGTGTTCCTGGTCTCGGGGGCCGCGACCACGGAGCTCACCAACGCCGCCTGCTCGCCGAACACGATTCATTGGACCTACGACACCTATGCGCTGGCCATCGGCACCGGCCGCGCGGTGGTCGAGGAGGGCGGCGACACCTGGTTCTTCATCACCGCCGACTACGCCTTCGGCCACAGCCTCGAGCAGGACACCGCGAACGTGGTCGAGGAGATGGGCGGCCAGGTGCTCGGCACCGTGCGCCATCCGCTCAACACGGCCGACTTCTCGTCCTACCTGTTGCAGGCGCAGGGTACGGGCGCCAAGATCATTGGCCTCGCGAACGCCGGCACCGACACCACCAACGCCATCAAGCAGGCGAACGAGTTCGGCATCACCCAGGCCGGCCAGCAGCTCGCGGGCCTGCTCCTGTTCATCACCGACATCGACGCGCTCGGCCTCGATGTGGCGCAGGGCTTGGTGCTGACCACCGGGTTCTACTGGGACATGAACGACGAGACGCGTGAGTGGGCCGAGCGCTTCAACGAGCGCATGAACCAGATGCCGACCATGATCCAGGCCGGGGTCTATTCGGCCGTCATGCACTATCTGAACGCCATTCAGGAAGTGGGCACGGACGAGGCCAAGCCGGTGGTCGAGCAGATGAAGGCCACGCCGGTCAACGACTTCCTCGCGAAGGACGGCAGGATCCGCGAGGACGGGCGCATGGTCCACGACATGTACCTGGTCGAGGTCAAGTCGCCGGACGAGTCCGAGGGGCGCTGGGATTACTACAAGGTCCTGCGCACCATCCCGGGCGACGAGGCGTTCCAGCCGCTCGAGGAGAGCCGCTGCCCATTGGTGACCGGGTAATCTGACGCGGAAGTCGGGCCGGAGGGGCGGCGATGTTCGAGCTGATCGGGGTGCCGCCCCAGGTCCTGTTCGGGCAGCTCCTGCTCGGGCTGATCAACGGCTCCTTCTACGCGCTCCTGAGCCTCGGGCTGGCCGTGATCTTCGGCCTGCTCAACGTGATCAATTTCACGCACGGCGCCCAGTACATGATGGGCGCCTTCGCCGCCTATTTCCTGCTGCAGTTCGCCGGCATCGGCTACTGGCCGGCGCTGATCCTGGCGCCCCTGGCGGTCGGCGCGCTCGGCATCGTCATCGAGAAGACCATGCTGAGCAGGCTGTACAAGCTCGACCACCTGTACGGCCTGCTCCTCACCTTCGGCCTGGCACTCATCATCGAAGGCCTGTTCCGCAACTACTACGGCGTCTCGGGGCGGCCGTATCCGATCCCGCAGGCGCTCTCCGGCGGCTACAATCTCGGCTTCATGTTCCTGCCGATGTACCGCGGCTGGGTCGTGGTGGCCGCGCTCATCGTATGTTTCGGGACCTGGTTCCTGATCGAGCGCACGCGCCTGGGCGCGTACCTGCGCGCCGGGACCGAGAACCCGACGCTGGTGCGCGCGTTCGGCGTCGACGTGCCGCTGATGATGACCCTCACCTACGGCTTCGGCGTGTCGCTCGCGGCCTTCGCGGGCGTGCTCGCGGCGCCGATCTATCAGGTCAACCCGCTGATGGGCTCGGATCTGATCATCGTGGTCTTCGCGATCGTGGTCATCGGCGGCATGGGCTCGATCCTGGGCGCCATCGTCACCGGGCTCGGCCTCGGCGTGATCGAGGGGCTGACCAAGGTGTTCTATCCGGAAGCGTCCGCGACCGTGATCTTCGTCATCATGGCGATCGTGCTGCTGCTGCGGCCGGCCGGCCTGTTCGGGAGGACCGCCTGATGCGGGTCGCCCTGCCCGCGGCCGGCCAGACCGCCGCGCCCGTGCTGACCTGGGCCGGGATCGCGCTCATGGTCGTGCTGGCGCTGGTGGCGCCGTTCGTGGTCTACCCGATCTTCCTGATGAAGGCGCTGTGCTTCGCGCTCTTCGCCTGCGCCTTCAACCTCCTGCTCGGCTATGTCGGGCTGCTCTCCTTCGGGCATGCGGTGTTCTTCGGCTGGGCCGCCTACGTCGCAGGCTACAGCGCGCGGTCCCTGGGCCTCCCCACCGAGTTCGCGATCCTCGCCGGGACCGCCTTCGCGGCCGTGCTCGGGCTGGGCTTCGGCTGGCTCGCGATCCGCCGCCGCGGCATCTACTTCGCGATGATCACGCTGGCGCTGGCGCAGATGATGTACTTCTTCGCGCTGCAGGCGCCGTTCACCGGCGGGGAGGATGGGCTGCAGCCGATCCCGCGCGGCTGGCTGCTGGGGGTGATCGACCTCGGGCAGATGCTCAATATGTACTACTTCGTCCTCGCGGTGTTCGTGTTCGGCTTCCTCGTGGTCTACCGCACCGTGCACTCGCCGTTCGGCCAGGTGCTGAAGGCGATTCGCGAGAACCAGGACCGCGCGATCTCGCTCGGCTACAACATCGCGCACTACAAGCTGGTCGCCTTCGTGCTCTCCGCCACGCTCGCGGGCCTCGCCGGCGCCACCAAGGCGTTCGTGTTCCAGTTCGCGACGCTGACCGACGTGCACTGGCACACCTCGGGCGAGGTCGTGCTGATGACGCTCCTGGGCGGCATGGGCACGATCTTCGGGCCGGTGGTCGGCGCCTTCGTGGTGGTGACGCTGCAGAACTACCTCGCCGGCTTCGGCGGCTGGGTGACCGTGATCACCGGCGCGATCTTCGTCGCCTGCGTGCTCCTGTTCCGGCGCGGCATCGTGGGCGAGCTCGCTCAGCTGCTCAAATTCAGGGGCGCCTGAGCCGGCGCGGCCGGTGCCCATCCCTTGCGCCGCCATCCGAGGGTGAAGCATGAGCGAGCGCCCCTTCGACGCCTGCGTGATCGGCCACGTGGTGCGCGATGAGAACGTGATCAGCGGCGTGCCGCGGCCGCCCGCACCGGGTGGTGCCGCCTACTACTCGACCATGGTCTACGCCCGGCTAGGGCTGCGCACGGCCGTGGTGACCAAGGTGGCGCCTGCGGACGAGGATCTGCTGCTTTCCGAGCTGCGCGAGCTCGGCATCGAGGTGTTCAATCTGAAAACGCCCCATAGCACCGTGTTCCGCAACATTCACTCGCCCGAGCAGGGCAACGCCCGGGTGCAGCGCGTGGGCGATCTCGCCGACTCCTTGGTCGCCACGGAGCTTCCCGCGATCCGCTCGCGCATCTGGCAGCTCGGGCCGCTCACCAATCGCGACTTCGGCCCCGAGATGACGGCCCGCTGCCTGGCGGCGGGCGGGCTCGTCGGCATGGACGTGCAGGGCCTGATCCGGGCGATCGAGGACGGCCGGGTGCGCCCTTCCCCGCCCGCCAATGGCCGGGCCTACGTCGAAGGGCTGGATGTGCTCAAGGCGGACGAGGACGAGATCCTGATCTTCACCGGCGCAAGGGAGATCCCGGC
>CAZXYL010000771.1:0-1656 GCA_964644915.1 uncultured Geminicoccaceae bacterium | reverse complement strand
GGGGCGGTCGTCAGCGCCGGCACGCGCTCTTGGCCGACGGCGGCAAGGGCTGCCGGCGCGAAGAAGCTCGCCGGGATCTGGTAGATGCGCACCGGTTCTGCGATGTTCTTGAGCTCCTGCTCGCCGAGATCCTCGAAAGCCACGTCGATCTTGTTTCGGACGTGGCGGTGGACATCCTCTGAGATGGCGATCCCGCCAGGCTCTGCCAGCGCTTCGATCCGCGCCGCCACGTTGACGCCGTCGCCGTAGATGTCGCGGCCTTCGACGATGATGTCGCCGAGATTGATCCCGATTCGGACCTGAATCCGGCGATCATCCGGCAGATCACCGTGGCTTGCGGCCATGCCACGCTGAATCGCGGTGGCGCACTCCACGGCGTTCACCGCGCTCGCGAACTCAACCAGGAGGCCGTCGCCCATCAGCTTTACGATCCGGCCGGCATGGTCGGCGACGGCGGGATCGACGATGCCGAGCCGCAGCGCCTTGAGGCGCTCATAGGTGCCGCGCTCGTCGATGCCCATCAGGCGGCTGAAGCCGGCGACGTCGGCGGCCAGGATCGCGGCGAGCCGCCGCGGAGGCCGGCCTTTGTACTTTTCGTTTGGACCGCTAGCCACGCGCCCTCACGCTTGTCATCGTTGTTGGGCCGCGGGGCACCATCGCTCGTGCGGCTGGAGTGTTCAAGGATAGCTTCAACGGCACCACGCCGCGAGTCACCTCGAGCCTCAGGCGGGAAATTGCGTCGGTCGGGCCACCCCACGAGCCGCGAGACCGGCCGCAGGAGGTGCGATCCGGCGCCAACTCGGGTAGAAGCGGAGGCGGGAGCATTGCGGAGGGGATCGCCGTGGACGCAGCCGAGCTGAGGCAGATGCAGGCGCCGCACAAGGAGCGCTATCGCGACGAGCCGCAGGCCGCCGTGATCACGCTCAAGGCCGAGGGCGCGCTCGGCGAGGGCGTCACCTGCTCGGTGCAGACGGCGCGCGCGCTGGTCGACGCCGGCCTGCATCCGGCGACCGGCGGCAGCGGCCTGCATGCGTGCTCCGGCGACATGCTGCTCGAGGCGCTGGTGGCCTGTGCCGGCGTGACGCTCAGCGCGGTCGCGACCGCGCTCGAGATTCCCGTGCGCGCAGGCACGGTCCGAGCCGAGGGTGATCTCGATTTTCGCGGCACGCTCGGCGTCGCGAAGGACGCGCCGGTCGGCTTCAAGGCCATTCGCCTGCGCTTCGATCTCGACAGCGATGCGAGCGAGGAGCAGCTCGCCACTCTGATGAAGCTCACCGAGCGCTACTGCGTGGTCTACCAGACGCTTCGCCAGCCGCCCGCGATCGAGGTCGGCTGCGAGGCCAAGCCCTAGGGGGAACCGTCATGGCCAAGCCCGTCATCTACGGACCGGCGTACAGCACCTACGCCCGCACCTGCCGGCTCGCGCTCGAGGAGAAGGGCGCCGACTACGACCTCGTCGAGGTCGACATCCTCTCGGGCGCCAACACGACGCCCGAGCACCTCGCCCGGCATCCGTTCGGCAAGGTGCCGGCGTTCGAGCACGACGGCCTCGAGCTGTACGAGACCGACGCGATCACGCGCTATATCGACGAGGCCTTCGAGGGTACGCCCCTCCAGCCGACCGACGCCGCCTCGCGCGCCCGCATGGCTCAGGCG
>CAZXYL010000770.1:0-2146 GCA_964644915.1 uncultured Geminicoccaceae bacterium | reverse complement strand
GATGCCATCATCAGGCACCTGCGCGAGATCGTGCCGGGCGAAGGGGTGATCGCGACCGAGGACGAGCTGCGCGCCTACGAGTGCGACGGCCTCTCGGCCTATCGCGCCGTGCCGATGGCGGTGGTCCTGCCGAGCACGACGGCGCAGGTCTCGGAGATCCTGCGCCTGTGCGATCGGGAGAGGATCAAGGTCGTGCCGCGCGGTGCCGGCACCTCGCTCTCGGGCGGCGCCTTGCCGCTTGTCGACGGCATCGTCCTGGGCCTGGGCAAGTTCAACCGCATCCTCGAGATCGATTACGAAAACCGCTGCGTGGTCGCCCAGCCCGGCGTGACCAATCTCGGCATCACCAACGCCGTGACCCACGAGGGCTTCTATTACGCGCCCGACCCCTCGTCGCAGATCGCGTGCACCATCGGCGGCAACGTCGCCGAGAACTCGGGCGGCGTGCACTGCCTGAAGTACGGGCTGACCACCAACAACCTGCTCGGCCTCGAGATGGTGCTGCCGAACGGCGACGTCGTGCGCGTGGGCGGCAAGCATCTGGACGCCGACGCCTACGACCTCCTGGGCCTGATGACCGGCTCCGAGGGCCTGCTCGGCGTGATCACCGAGGTCACGGTGCGCATCCTGCAGAAGCCGGAGAGCGCCCGGGCGCTGCTGATCGGCTTCCCGACCAACGAGCAGGCGGGCGACTGCGTCGCCGCCATCATCGCGGCCGGCATCATCCCGGGCGGGCTCGAGATGATGGACGGCCCGGCGATCAGGGCGGCCGAGGATTTCGTCCATGCGGGCTACCCGCTCGACGTCGAGGCGCTCCTGATCTGCGAGCTCGACGGTCCCGGGGCCGAGGTCGAGCACCTGATCGGCGTGGTGGGCGCGATCGCTCGCCAGCACGGCGCCGCCTCGGTGCGCGTGAGCGAGGACGAGGCCGAGCGGCAGCGCTTCTGGGCCGGGCGCAAGGCCGCCTTCCCCGCGGTCGGGCGCATCTCCCCGGACTACTACTGCATGGACGGCACGATCCCGCGCGCGCAGCTGCCCTACGTGCTCCAGCGCATGCGCGAGATGAGCGAGCACTATGGCCTGCGCGTCGCCAACGTCTTCCACGCCGGCGACGGCAACCTGCACCCCCTGATCCTCTACGACGCGAATGAGCCGGGCGAGCTCGAGCGCACCGAGGAGTTCGGCGCCGAGATCCTGGAGCTCTGCGTCGAGGTCGGCGGCGTGCTCACCGGCGAGCACGGCGTCGGGGTCGAGAAGCGCGACCTGATGCCGGTGCAGTTCGACGAGGTCGACCTCGAGCAGCAGCAGCGGGTCAAGTGCGCCTTCGACCCCGCCCAGATCCTCAACCCCGGCAAGGTTTTCCCGAAGCTCCACCGCTGCGCCGAGCTCGGCCGCCTGCACGTCCACCGCGGCCAGCTCCCCCACCCGGACCTGCCGCGGTTTTGAGTCAACCGCGGCGCTGGCGAGAGCAGAGTAGATATCCGATGCGTGTAGTGCTTTTTGGAGCAGGCGCGAGCTTCGGATCTGAGCCGACGGCTCCTGTTCCACCGCTGGGCACCAAGCTATTTGATGAGCTTGCGAGGTTTGCCCCCGCGACCTGGGGAACGCTGCCTAGTCCGTGGCCGAGCCAGTTCCGCTCCGACTTCGAGCCTGCCATGGCAGCCTTCATGAGCGCCGGTGGCTTCGGCGCTCCCCTACAATGGGATATGGCGACATACTTCTACACGCAGTTCGAGGCGACTCCGTCGAGTACTTACGTTGCGCTGCTTAAGGCCCTGGCAGACAAGATCGATCGATACGTCTTTGCGACGCTTAACTATGAACTCCTGCTCTTTCAAGCGAGAGCCCTTGCAGGGATTCCAAAGGAGAAGCTAGCTGTGTGTCTTCCGCATGGAAGCTCGTGCATATGCTGCTCAAGTATTTCGGCATCAGCGGGAGTCAGCTTCACGGGCAAAATTTCGACAGGAGGAACGGTGCGAGTTTTCCTTAGCCGTCACGACTTCATGACCGAGAAAATCCAGAATGTCCTCCCCCCGGTGATGTCGTATTACGAGCCGAACAAATTCACAGTCAGCGGAGCCAACTTCATTCAAGCCGAGAGAGCATGCTTTGAAGAATCAATCCTTTCGGCTGACAGAGTTGCACT
>CAZXYL010000769.1:0-6560 GCA_964644915.1 uncultured Geminicoccaceae bacterium | reverse complement strand
GATGAGCTTGGTCGTCTGCCCGGCGCCGGATGCACCCATCAGGGTGACGCGCCCGGCGTAGGTCTCGATCACCGGCCGCACCCGCTCGAAGTGCGCCTCGGCGCCGCCGGCCATGACCACGAGCGTGCGGCTCTCGATCCCGGGCACGCCGCCGGAGACCGGCGCATCGATCCAGCCCATGCCGCACGTCTGCTCCAGCCTCGCGGCCATCGCCTGGGTCGCGGCCGGCTTGATGCTGGAGTGATCGACCAGGACCTGGTCCGGTGCGCCCGCCCCGGCGATGCCGCCCTCGCCGAACACCACCGCCTCGACCGCGGCCGTGTCGGTCACGCACAAAAAGACGATCTCGCTCGCTCGCGCGACCTCGGCGGGCGAGGCGGCGAGCGCGGCACCCGCCTGGCGCAGCGCCTCGACCTTGGCGGGCGTGCGGTTCCAGATCGTCAGCGGATAGCCCCCCTCGAGCAGGCTGCGGGCCATGGCCGATCCCATCAGGCCCATGCCGATGAACCCGAGCGCCGGCGGCTCCGGCATGATCGTCCTCCGTTCCTGGCTCCTCGTGGTCGAGGCGGTGCGGCCGCCTCGGGCACAGCGGCTCAGGCGCCGCCCGCGATGTAGTCGTGCAGCATGTGGGTCTCGTTCTCCAGCTCCTCGAGCCGGTGCTTGACGACGTCGCCGATGCTGATGATGCCGACCATCTGGTCGTCCTTGACCACCGGCAGGTGACGGAACCGGCCGGCGGTCATCATCTGCATCAGCGTCTCCAGCCCGTCGTCCGGCGCGCAGGTGACCACGTCCGGGGTCATGAGATCGCTGACCTGGAGCTCGAGCAGCTTCGCGCCGTGGTCGGCGAGGCCCCGGGCGAGATCGCGCTCCGAGAGGATGCCGCACAGCTTGCCCGCAGCGTCCACGACCACCACCGCGCCGATGCGCTTCTCCTTCAGGAGCTTCGCGACCTGCGCCACCGTGGCGTCAGGGCGCGTGCTCACCACCTCGCTTCCCTTGGTCGCGAGAATCTGTCCGATCAGCATCGCTTGGCTCCCCGGCTGAGCATCCCGATGGCGCTCTCGCGCGTTGCGCAATACGAAAGATGTGCCAAAAAGCCGCACGGGGGTCCAGACGTATCGGTCGGCGTCGGGATCTGCGTGCCTGGTGGCGCGACCGATCGGTTGTGGGCATGGCGGCGGACGACAGGATGACGCTCTCGGGCCTCTTGGAGCGCAACCGGCGCTGGGCGGCGCGACAGCGCGAGCGGGACCCGGATTTCTTCGCCCGGCTCGCCGGTCAGCAGACGCCCAGGCTGCTCTGGATCGGCTGCGCCGACAGTCGGGTGCCGGCCAATCAGGTCATCGATCTCGACCCGGGCGAGGTCTTCGTCCACCGCAACGTCGCGAACGTGGTCGTGCACAGCGACCTCAACTGCCTCTCGGTCCTGCAGTTCGCGGTCGAGGTGCTGCGGGTCGAGCACGTGATCGTCTGCGGCCACTACGGCTGCGGCGGGGTGCGTGCCGCCATGGCGGACCGCCAGTATGGGCTGATCGACAACTGGCTGCGCCACATCAAGGACGTCTCGCGCGCGCACGCCGCCGAGCTCGCCGCGATCGACGATGCGGACCGGCGCGAGCGCCGGCTGTGCGAGCTCAACGTCGCGCAGCAGGTCGCAAACGTCAGCCACACGCCGATCGTGCAGAACGCCTGGGCGCGCGGGCAGCGGATCGGGGTGCACGGCTGGATCTACGACATCGCCGACGGCCTGTTGCGCGATCTCCAGGTCAGCCGCGCCGGCGCCGAGGCGCTCGATCCGATCTACCGGCTGGCCGGCCCGGGCTGAGGGCTTCGCGCCGCACCGGAGCGCGGCGGAACGATTCGGGGGCAAGGAGCGTCGCTGGTCGACACGATGGCGGTGCCGCCCGAGGGCTCGGGCCGAGCACACGCTGTCGCGAGATTGCTCGAAACGCTTTGCGAGCGGAGATGTCGACCCTTTCCGAGCGGCAGCGCCAGTACCGATTGCTCGCGGAAGCGACCGCCGAGGTCCGCTACTGCTACGAGTTCGATGCGCAGGGCGGCATGGTCCGCCGCTGGATCGCCGGCAGCTTCCCGGGCGTCGAGGACGCCTTGCCGGCCCGCGTGCCGCCCGAGGGATGCTGGCTTCAGGTGGCGCACCCAGACGATCGGGAGCGGGTCCGGGCACGGCTGGAGCGTCTGCAGAGGGGCGAGCGGTCGATCGACGAGTTCCGCGTCGTGCTGCCCGGGTCGGGGGTGCGCTGGATGCGCGTGTTCGGCCTGCCGGAACGGGACCGCAGCGGCGAGCGCGTGGTCCGTCTCCTCGGCGCCGCCCAGGACATCACGGGGCATCGCGAGGTGCTGGAGGCGGCGCACCGGAGCGCGGAGCAGCTCCGTCTGGTCACCGAGAACCTGCCGGTGCTGATCTCCCAAGCCGGCCCGGATCAGCGCTATCGGCTGGTGAGCGAGGCCTACGAGCGCTGGCTCGGCATGCCACGCGAGCAAATCCTCGGCAAGACGATCCGCGAGCTCATGGGCGACGACGCCTACGAGGGGATGCAGCCCCAGCTCGAGGACGTGCTGCGCGGCCGCGTCGCGAGCCTGGAGACCACCCTGCAGCTGCCCGACGGCCGGGCCCGCAGGGTCGTCGTGACCATGGTGCCGGGGGCTGCATCCGATCCGGCCCAGGGCTTTTACATCCTGATCACCGACATCACCGAGCTCAAGGAGGCGGAACGGCAGCAGGGCCTCCTGGTGTCGGAGCTGGATCACCGGGTCAAGAACGTGCTCGCGGTCGTGCAGGCGATGGTCAAGCTCACGGCGCGCGCGCAGACCGCCGGCCGCGATTTCGCCACCGTCCTGCTCGGCCGGATTCAGGCGCTGGCCAGCGCGCATGATCTCCTCGCCCGCAACCGGTGGCGCGGCGCCGATCTGGGCGAGCTGGTGCACGCCGCGCTGAGCCCCTTCGAGAGTTCGGAAGCCTTGCGCATCACGATCGCGGGCGAGCCGCTGCTGCTCGCGGCACGGGCGGCGGGCTCGATCGCCGTCATCTGCCACGAGCTGGCGGTCAATGCGGCCCGCTACGGCGCCCTGTCCACCCCGGCCGGCCGCGTGGAGGTGCGCTGGCGGACGACCGTCAAAGAGGGCGAAGGCCGCCTCGAGCTCGAGTGGGAGGAAACCAGCGATCGCCGGGTGAGCCCGCCCGAGAGGCGCGGCTTCGGCACTCTCATGGTCGAGCGGGCAGCAGCCTACGAGCTGAGCGGCGAGGCTCACGTGGCATTCAGCCCCGGCGGGCTCCACTACCGTCTCGACGTGCCCTTGGCCGAGATCGCGGCGCCGCCCACAGCCGAGGCCCCCGAGGCGTGATCCGCGCCCGCCATCCGCGCTGACCGCCCGGCGCTCTCGAGGGCGATGGCGCGTCGGGGCTGCAATCCGATCGCAGCAACTGAAACCAAGATCCGCGGCGCGCGACCTCGAGCCGAAACACTTCGTGCCCAAGATGCCCGCAGTCGACCGCGGCGAAGTCGCCACGGCGACGCGCTCTTGGAGCACGAGCATGACCGTCCCGGACAGCAACAGCAGACGCGAACCCGATCCTCGGGACCTCCTGCGGGGCGCGATGTGGGGGACGACCGCCGCCATCATCGCGGCCGGCTGGTGGGTCGCGACGCGTTTCAGCGTCAGCCATTCGCTCGACCACTACGACCTCGCCGCCTTGCGCTTCGGCATCGCCGGGCTGCTGCTGGCGCCGGTGCTGCTCCGGCACTGGCGGGTGATTCTCGACGTGCCGTGGCCGGTTCTGGCGGTCCTCATGGTCGGTGCCGGCGCGCCCTATGCGCTGATTGCCGGCGGTGGGGTTCGCTTTGCCCACGCCGGCAATGGCGGCGCGCTGGTCACGGGTCTTCTGCCCATCTTTGCCGCCCTGCTCTCCGCGACCTTTGCGAACGAGCCGATCGCGCGCGGCCGGCGCCTCGGTCTCGGCATCATCGTCGCGGGCACGCTCGCCATCTGCGGCCAGGGCATCATGGCGGGCACGGCCGCGTTCGGGTACCTCCTGCTCGCCGCGGGTGCGCTGCTCTGGGCCGGGTTCACCGTCGCGATGCGCCGCTCGGGCCTGCCGGCGATCCAGGCGGTCGCGGTGGTGAGCGGCGCTTCCCTGGTCCTGTACCTGCCGGTCTACGTGCTGTGGTTGGACCCCAACCTCCTGAGCGCCCCGCCGGGCGAGCTGCTGCTGCAGGCGGCCTACCAAGGGGTTGTCGTGGGCTGCATCGCGATCTACTGCTACGGCCGCGCGGTGGCGCTGCTCGGCCCGGCGCGCAGCGCCGCCCTCCTGGCGCTCGTGCCCGTGCTGACCACCGCCCTGGGCATGCTGCTGCTGGACGAGCAGCCAAAACCGGCGGAGGCGCTCGGCGTGGTGCTGGTTTCGGTCGGGGTCGGCCTCGCGTCGGGCGTGCGACTGGCCAGCTCGATCCCGCTGGTCAGGCGACGGTCGCTGCGCGCGGCTCGTTACGCCGCGGCCCCCGGCCTCCAAGCCATGCGGGCGACATGAGCGAGCTGCGGGCCGTGCTGCTCGCGCGCCTCAGGGTGCTGTGACGGGCATGATGCCGGAGATCCGGCGGGCTCGGCGCCGCAGCGCCTGATCGAAGGTCGCGAACGATTCCGCGCGGGCGCTCGAGGCGAGATGCAGGGTATCGGCGAAGTCCAGGCCCTGCCGGTACCAGGCGAGCGCCCGGGCTACAACCGGCTGGTCCTCGACCACCATCCCGGGCAGGCCCAGCAGTCGGGTGATACCTTCCACGATCGCAACTCGCTCGTATCGATAGCGGCTGCGAAGCAACCACGCGGTTTCGAGCACGACCGATTTGGACAGGTAAAGCGACTCGGTCTCGATCAGGGCTTTTGCCCGTGCCGCTTGCGCCGGGTCGTCGCGAGTCAAGAAGCGCACCACGACATTGGTATCGAGCGCGTTCACTTGTTCTGTCGCTCGAATTCTTCCCACATCCGGCGCGCTTCGCGCTCGATTGCCTCGTTCATCTCCCGGATGCTGACCGCTGGACCGTCCCATTTGAGGCAGCCGAAGACCTCCTCGACGGTGGTCGGCGGAAACGGGCTCGCCGGCCGCAGCACCACGACGTCGCCGTGGTCCTCGACCTCGAGCTCGACCCCGGGCCGCCAGCCGTGCCGGTCCCGGACCGACTTCGGGATGATCACCTGCCCCTTGCTCGACAGCCGCGTCTTCGCCATCGCACGCCCGCCCCGGTAAGATCGAAGTAAGACATATCGGCCGGCCGCTCGCTCGGGTCAAGGCGCGCGGGAGCTCAGACCCGGGACGTGTATCCGCTGTCGTCGCCTCCTGGTTTGGGCCAAAGAACGGCGCGTCAGGGATGACGCGCCGCTCCGGTGCCAGTTGATCTGGTCGTGTCGGTCGTACCGCTCTGTCCGGCGGCTTGGTCGTGTCCCGGACCTCAGGTGATGTGCGCGCCCTGGGCATGGGTGTAGAGCGTGTACACCGACTGGCTGCTGGTCATGAACAGCCGGGTGCGGTGTTTGCCGACGAAACACAGATTGGCGGTGCCCTCGGGCATGAGGATCTGGCCGATCTTGGTGCCATCCGGCGCGTAGACGTGGACCCCGTCCACTCCCTCGCCGCCGAAGCCGGTCCCGCACCAGATGTTGCCATCTACATCGGCCCGGATGCCATCGTGGAACCCGGCCGATTCCAATACGGCGAACTCTCGGCGGTTGGTGAGCTGGCGTCCGTTGTCCTGGATGTCCCAGGCAATAATCTTGGCCTTCTCACCGGGGGGGCCCATCACCACCGCCGTGTCGGCGACATAGAGGATGCTGTAGTCGGGCGAGAAGCATAAGCCGTTGGGCTTGAAGATCTCGTCGGTCAGCTTGGTGAGCTGCCCGCTTTGAGCATCGATATGATAGACGCTGGTCGGTAGCTCAAGCTCGCGAACCCTACCCTCGTACCACCAATGCGCGCCGTAACCCGGGTCGGTGAAGATGATGCCGCCGTCGTCCGGATGCACAACGACGTCGTTCGGCGAGTTGAGTGGTTTGCCCTCGAACTCTGCGGCGAGAATGGTGGGATCGCCCTCGTACTCGTAGCGGACGACATGCCCGGTCGAGTGCTCGCACGAGATTTGCCGACCCTGCCAGTCGAAGGTGTTGCCGTTCGAAAAATTGGCCGGTGTTCGCAGCAGCGTCACTTCACCCGTCACCTCGTCCCAGCGCATCTGCCGGTTGTTCGGGATATCGCTGAACATGACGTACCGGCCGACCCCGTTCCAGGCCGGGCCCTCCGCCCAAAGCGCGCCGGTCCATTCCCGCATCAGTGGCGTGTTGCCGACGATGTATTTCCTGAAGCGGTCGTCGTGCACCAGCCAGACATCGGACGGGTAGCGG
This sequence comes from uncultured Geminicoccaceae bacterium, assembly GCA_964644915.1. Classification (GTDB taxonomy): domain Bacteria; phylum Pseudomonadota; class Alphaproteobacteria; order Geminicoccales; family Geminicoccaceae; genus CAZXYL01. Next base: position 149 of record CAZXYL010000769.1, on the reverse strand, counting down.
GTCGGCTCGGGGCCGATGGGGGACTGCTGTCCCTGGGCCAGGGCGGCCGGCGCGACCGCGCCTGTGGCGGCCGCGGCCGCGGCCGCGCCGAGAAAGCCGCGGCGCCCGAGAAGCGGTTGCTGCGCCGCAACGTCCGGGCGCTCGGGGTC
>CAZXYL010000768.1:0-3561 GCA_964644915.1 uncultured Geminicoccaceae bacterium | reverse complement strand
CAGATTGCCCGGCAGGCCCAGGATGTTGCGATTGAACATCAAGGTCGAGATGCCGATCAGCACCTGCGCCACGAACAGGGGTGCGATGTAGAAGCCCACGAGCAGCCAGCGCCGGCCGCCGCGCCAGCGCAGGATGCCGATGGCGCCCGCGGTCGCGAACAGGGCGGAGAGCGCGCCGGTGCCGAGCCCGATCAGGAGGCTGTTGCGCAGGCCGATATGGAAATCGCTCATGATCTGCAGCCGCTCGTACCACGCGGCGGTGAAGGCGGGCGGGAACGGCCAGACGCTGTTCTCCATGAACGACAGGTACGCGATGTAACCGATCGGGAAATAAAGAAACAGGTAGAGCACGCCGAGTAGCAGCGCCTGCCCGGCCACAACCGCCCGCCCGCCCGGGCTCACCGCGGCCATGTTCGTCCTCGTGCGCGGCGGTTTGGCGGCGTGTCATACCGAAGCTCGCGCCGCTCCCGGCGGGTCGCGTCCTGCAGCTTGCCCCGTCGGGTCAACCGAATCTTAACCAGCTCCAGCCAAACTGGCGGCGATATGCGATGCTGGGAATCCGTGCGCGCGCCGCGAACAAGGCGGGCGCCACGGCTCCCCACCACAGCCTGCGGCATAGCCGCCGTTTGCGGGAGGCAGATTGACCAAGCTCTAATGGCGAAGCCGGTCTCGACTCGACGGGACCGCGCGCCCCAGCGGGGCCCGTGCTGCGGTCGGCGGGTGATCAGAGAACTCGCAAGAGAGCACGGACGAGCCCGTCTGCGCGACCCATCGGCACGCCGAAACTTGCCCCACAGGTGTCTGGGTGACCGGATCTTAATGAGCTTCGGCCATTCTGACCGCGGTATGCGACGATGGGAATCCGTGCGCGCGGCCTGGCTTCGGCCGGCACGGACTCCCACCGTAGCCTCTTGCATGGCCGCACTGTGCAACAAACAGGTTGAGGAAGTGTTAGGGCTGAAGCCGGTCTCGACCCGCGCCGATCGCCACCGCGATGAGGCTGCACCTGGCGGCCAGGCTGGCGGCCGATGCAGGGTCACGAGTCCACAGCCCCGGTGAAGCCGGCACGGCGGAGGTTGATCGTCTTCCAGATCGTGCCGATGACGATGAGCGATGTGAGGAACAGCACCACGCCCATGGCCGAGCCCAGCGCCCACGTGCCGGTGGCGCCGAACTGATGATCCAGGATGTTGCCGTAAAGCGCGCCGTTCGGCCCGCCCAGAAAGCGCGGCGTGACGGTCGCGGCGAGCGTCGGGATGACGACCAGCACGATGCCGATCGCGGTGCCCATCCAGTTCAGCGGCCAGGTGATCTGGAGGAATGCCCGCCAGGGCCTGGCGCCGCAGACCTTGGCGACCTCGAGCAGCTGGAAATCGAAGTTCAGGAGCGACAGGTAGATCGCCACCAGCATGAAGGGGATCCACAAGTAGATCAGGCCGATGGCGGTCGCGGTATTGGTGTACATGAGCGCCTGCACCGGCGGCAGGCCGAAGGCGCCGAGCGCCATGTTGAGCAGCCCGATCGGGCCCAGGATCTGCTGCATGGCGGTGATGCGCAGCAGGATGCCGGTGAGGAACGGGGCGGCGACGAGCAGGACGAGGATCAGCCGGTAGCGCCCGCCGTGCTTGGCGATCAGATAAGCGCAGGGCCAGGCGTAGATCAGGCAGATCAGCGCGACCGCGAAGGCCATGAGGAGCGAGCGGCCGAGGAAGGTGAGATAGGTCGTATCGGTCAGGATCACCCGGTAATTGTCGAGGTTCCAATCGGCGATCATGGTGTAGCTCTCGGTGCGCCAGAAGCTGAACACCACGATCGAGGCGAGCGGCAGGACCAGGAAGACGAGCACGAACAGCGCGCCGGGCAGCGCCAACGCGTAGAGCCGGACGCGCGGATCGAAGCGCAGGCGCTCGAGCAGGCTCATCGTCCGGCGGCAAAGGCGGCGGCGGCATCGGCGGCCCAGCCGATCTCGACGGCGGCCTCGCGGTGCAGGCCCTGGAGGTCGGGCGGCGCGGTGACGGTGAGTTCGGCACCGTTCTCGAGATCGACCAGGCAGTCGACGTGTGCGCCCTTGAAGATCACGTCGCGCACCGTGGCGCCGAGCCGGTTGGCGAGGCCGGGATCGAGCGACGCGCCATCGGCCGCGATCCGGATGCGCTCGGGCTTGAGGAACAGCGCCACCTCGTCGCCCTGGCAAAGGCCGTCGGGCGCGGCAGCAAGCAGCGGAATGCCCCGCCAGTCGAGCCGGGCGCGGTCGCCCTCGCGCCCCACGATGCGCGCATCGAGCCGGTTGGGCGAGCCGACGAAACTGGCGACGAAGCGGCTCGCAGGGTTCTGGTAGACCTCGAGCTTGGGCCCGACCTGCTCGAGCCGGCCCTCGTGCAGCACCGCCACCCGGTCGCTCATGGTGAGCGCCTCTTCCTGGTTGTGGGTGACGTAGACGAAGGGGATGCCGAGATCCCGCTGGTAGCGGCGGACCTCGATCTCCATCTCGCGGCGCAGCTCGCGGTCGAGATTGGCGAGCGGCTCGTCGAGCAGCAGGAGGGCAGGGCGGGCCACCAGGCCGCGCGCGAGCGCCACCCGCTGCTTCTGGCCTCCCGAGAGCTGGTGCGGGAAGCGTTCCTCCAGGCCGTCCAGATGAAGCAGGCCCACGACCCACCCGAGCTGCTCCGCCTGCTTCGCCTTGGCGCGCCCCTGCATTCGGAGCGGGAAAACGATGTTCTCGGCCACGGTCTTGTGCGGGAAGAGCAGGAAATCCTGGAAGACCATGCCGATGTTGCGGGCATAAGGCGGCAGGCGCGTCACGTCCCGGCCGTCGATCACGACCCGGCCCCGATCCGGCGCCTCGAGCCCCGCGATCACGCGCAGCATGGTGGTCTTGCCCGAACCCGACGGCCCGAGCAGGGCGAAGAACTCATGGGCCTCGATCGCGAGATCGACGCCACGAATGGCGTCGACGCGACCGTAGCGCTTGGCCACGCCCTGGATCTCGAGGACCGGGCTCAAGGCTGCACCGCCTCCCTCCGCAAAACCCACGCTCAGACTAGCAGCGGAACCGCGGGTCCCGGCAAGCCCCTTGCGGCACCACCGGCCCAGGCGCGACCGAAACCGTTCTTCCGGCAGCGGTGGATCGTTCTATATTCGCTCAGGTCGCTGCGGGAGGAGCGGAGATGCCGGAGCAGATCGGAACGCAGCCGGGCGCGGGTCACACGCCGCGCTTTCGCCCCATCGACCCCGGCGCCACCATCGGCCACGTCCACCTCAAGGTCGCGGATCTCGCACGGGCGCTGGACTTCTACTGCGGCGTGCTCGGGTTCGAGCTGACCCAGCGCTACGGCGAGAGCGCCGCGTTCGTCTCGGCCGGCGGCTACCATCACCACATCGGGCTCAACACCTGGGAGAGCCTGGGCGGCTCGCCCCCGTCGCCCGGCACGACCGGCCTCTATCACCTCGCCATCCGCTATCCCACCCGCGCGGCGCTGGCCGACGCCCTGCGCCGCCTCATGGAGGCCGGCATCCCCCTGGACGGGGCGAGCGATCACGGCGTGAGCGAGGCGCTCTACC
>CAZXYL010000767.1:0-4025 GCA_964644915.1 uncultured Geminicoccaceae bacterium | reverse complement strand
TCACCGGCGACTGCGCGACGACCATGCCCGCGAGGAACGCGCCGAGCGCCATCGAGACGCCGAACACCAAGTACGAGCCGGCGGCCAGCTCCAGGGCGGCGCGGCGCGCGATCACCTTGTCGGGGCCGAAGGGCAGCGGCTCCAGGCGCGCGAGGTCGACCCGGATCTCGCCCGAGAGGCCAGGGTCGTAGCGGGTGGCGGTGACCTGCATGGGCTCGGGCTCGACCACCACCACGTCGACCAGCGAGGAGGGGACGTGAACCTGGCGGGTCGGGATCGAGCCGGCGGCGGCTTGGCGCTCGACCTGGGCGATCACCAGCCCGCCGGCGTTGCGGGCGGCGAGCGCCAGCTCCAGCGCGCCGAGGGGGGCCGCCTCGCGCTCCATCGAGAGGTTGCCGCGGCCATCGCCGGTGGTGGCGCGGATGATCGCGACGTCGGGGCGCAGCGCCGGGATGTAGAGCCACTCCTCGCCCGCGAACTCGACCAGGCGGACCAGGTCGTCTGCCGCCGCCCGGTTCATCCTGCCGCCCTCGCGCCGCGGGTCGACGAAGGTGTCGAGCCCGACCTTGGTGAGCACGCCGGGGCGCCCGGCGGCACCCTCGCGCAGGGTATCGAAGATCAGCCCGCTGGGCAGGTTCCAGGCGGCCAGCGCCTCCTCGCCGATCATCCGCCAGATGGCGGGCTGGGGCAGCGAGGACGGGCCGCTGGGATAGCTGCCGGCGATGACGCGGGCGAGCAGCCCCGGCCGGGCGAGGTGGTCGATGCCCTTCTGGCCGTACATGTCGCCCGAGGCGATGGGGTGGATGGTGGTCAGCCCCCTGGGCTTGTCCTCGCGGGCGAAGCGCTCGCCGATCGCCCGCAGCATGCGATCGGGCAGGTTCAGCCCCGAGGACGAGCTGACGGCGACGGTCGCCCCGTCGGGGATCAGTCGCGCCGCCTCGTCGGCGACCAGGATCTGCGCCATGCTCACCTCCCCCCGCGGCTCACTTCGATCCCGCCTCCGGCGCCGCCTGCCGTGGCCGGCGCTCGGCGCGCAGGCTCTCATACACCTGCCAGGTCGCGGCGCCGAGCCCGAGCAGCGCCACGCCCCAGAACGCCGGGGTGCCGACATAGGGGATGCGCGCGATCAGGGTGATCAGCACCAGGGCGGCGACGAACAGCAGCCGGCGCCGGAGCGGCGTCTCGACCCAGCCCGGGCGCACCCGGCCGGCGAGATCGGCGGCCGCGAACAGCGCCACCACCGGGCCAAGCAGGAGGAGCGTGCCGTAGGCCGCGATCGCCGCGATCCCGAAGGCAAAGCCCAGCACCGAGACGATCAGCAGGACGACCATGACCGGGGTCACGAACAGCACCGCGAGGCCGAGCGCGAGGCTCGCCAGCGGGTAGTCCAGCGTGCGCCCGGCGGCATTGCCGACGAAGCGCGGCAGGGCGTGGTCGAGGAGCAGGCCGAGGCCGAGCGTGATCAGGATCCAAAAGACCGGCGGCCAACCGGTGCCCTCCTCGGGCGGATCCTCCTCGGGCGGCTCGAAGCGCTGCTCGAAGCCACCCTCGATCGCGGCCCCGTCGGCGATCTGCGCCGGGTCGGGGCCGTAGTGCACCAGCCGCCCGCGGATCCGGGTGCCCGACGCCACCGTGAGGGTCAGGGACCTCACCTCGACGTCGCCGCGGAAATCGCCGCGCAAGGTGGTGCGCGCGCCCGAGATCACGGCATTGCCGCCGATGGTGCCGGAGATGTCGGTGGAGCCCGCGGCGACCCAGACGTTGCCGGCGATGCGCGCCGTCCGCCCGATCCGGAGCCGCCCCGCGGCCGCGAACAGCTTGCCCTGGACCGCCCCGCCGACGGTGACGATGCCGCCCGCGACCACCAGGTTGTCGGTGACCGAGGCCGCGACGTCGACCATGCCGCCGGCGACCACCATGTCGCCACCGATCCTTCCGGTCACGTCCATGATCCCGCCGAGCGCGATCAGATTGTCGCCGACCGCCGAGGCGACGTCGACCCAGCCGCCGGCGGCGAACAGATCGCCTGCGATGTCCTCGACCAGATCCACCGAGCGCCCCGCCACGAAGCGGTCCTCGGGGATGGTGGCGGGCTCCTCGGCGTGCGCCGGCGGGCCCTGAGCAGCGCCCAGCCACAGACCGAGAAGGAGAACCACAGCTTTCGCCCACACGCCGCCGGTGCCGCCCCGCCTTCATGCCTCGGGGGGCGACCGCAATCGCGCCCCGTTCCATCCGCTACAGGCAAGGTGCCCGCGAGCGCAACCCGGAACCCAAGCTCCGCGAGCTGGAGATGCCGCTGGCGGCGCCCGCGTTCCCGCTCGCGGGGCATCCGGCCTTCCCAGCCCGCGGCGGCTTTGACACAGTGGGCCGCAGGAGGTGCGCCATGGCAACCATTCTCTTGACCCACGACGACGACGCCCGCGCCAAGTACTACGGCGAGGGCGCGCTCGCCCGACTGCGCGAGCTGGGCGAGGTCCGGCTCAACCAGGGCGGCGGCGCGCTGGACGACCCGCAGCGCCTGATCGAGCGCGCCCAGGGCTGCCGGGTGATCGTCGCCGACCGCCAGGCGGCGGCACCGGCGGTGGTGTTCGAGCAGCTGCCCGAGCTGGTCGCCTTCGTGCGCTGCGCGGTCGACATCCGCAACGTCGACGTCGCCGCCGCCTCGGCCAAGGGCGTCCTGGTGACCCATGCGAGCCCGGGGTTCATCGATTCGGTGGCCGAGCTCACCGTCGGGTTCATGGTCAGCTTGGCGCGCGGCGTCGCCGATGCCGCCCTGGCCTACCACTGCGGCGAGCCGCCCGAGGTCAGGATCGGCCGGCAGCTGGCCGGTAGCACGCTCGGGATCATCGGCTATGGCAGCATCGGCCGCCGGCTCGCCGAGCTCGGCCGCGCGCTCAAGATGCAGGTGCTGATCCACGACCCCTACGTCGCGGTCGGCGAGCCGGGGCTTACCCAGACCGAGCTGGAGCCGCTGCTCGCCAAATCGGACTTCGTGGTCTGTCTGGCGGTCGCGACCGAGGAGACCGAAAATCTGATCGGGGCGCCGCAGCTTGAGGCGATGAAGCGAAGCGCGTTCCTGATCAACGTCGCGCGCGGCAATCTGATCGACGAGCCGGCGCTCGAGGCGGCGCTGCGCGAGGGGCGGATCGCCGGCTGCGCGATGGACGTCGGCCGGGCGCCGGACCAGATGCCCACGCCGCACCTCGCGCGTCTCAACAACGTCGTCGCGACGCCGCACATCGGCGGCCTGGTGCCGGAGGCGATCGAGCATCAGGCGCTCGAGACCACGCGTCAGGCCGCCGCGATTCTCGAGGGCCAGGTACCCGAGGGTGCGGTCAACGCCGACCATGCGACCCGCCTCGCCCGCTCAAGGTGATGCCGCCCGGGATCAGCGCCCAAGACCGCGCTAAGCGCCCGGTAACCAGACCTCACGATCATGGCGTTCCCTGAACGCTCACCAGATCGGAACTGCGATGATCGGATTTGGCCTGCGCGCCGCGCGAGCGGCGTCTCACGCGGCGGCTGCCCCTGAGGCGACCGGCACGCCGGAGGCAGCGGCGGCGCTGACGCCCACCACCATCCATGGCTATTTCTACGGCTTCTACAAGCACGCCGCCCTGCTTGCCGGCATGCAGCTCGACGTGTTCACCCCGCTCGCCACCGGCCCGCTGCCGGCCGAGGGCGTCGCCGACGCGCTGGGCCTGGACCCGGCGCGCCTGAAGCGCGTCCTCGATGCGCTGGTGGTCGCCGATCTCCTGAGCTGTGCCGACGGCCTGTACGCCAACACGCCCGAGGCGTCGCGCTTTCTGGTGCGCGGCGGGCCGGCCTACATCGGCGGCGCGCACGAGCTGTATGCCGATCTGTGGAGCGCCACGCTGCAAAGCGCGGTCTCGGTGCGCGAGGGGCGCCCGCAGGCCAAGCACGACTTCAGCGCGATGAGCCAGGCCGAGCTCGCCGCGTTCCTGCGCGGCCATCATCCGGCGGCGCTCGGTGCCGGGCACAAGCTCGCGAGCGCGCTCGATCTC
>CAZXYL010000766.1:0-1589 GCA_964644915.1 uncultured Geminicoccaceae bacterium | reverse complement strand
CCTGCCGCTCGAGCGCTGGATGCGATGGACGACTACGCGGATGTGTCGTGAGCTGACGGCCATCCGATCCCATCGCCGCCGAGCTGCTGCGACAGCCGGCGCGCGGCCGCCACGGCGATGTCCTTGAGCTCTTCGAGCTTCTGCGGCGTGTAGCGGGAGCTCGGGCCGGACAGACTGATGCCGCCTTTGACCACCCCGCCCTTCTCGAACACCGGCACCGCGACGCAGCGCATGTCGTCGGTGAACTCGAGGTCGTCATAGGCGTAACCCTGCACCCGCACCCGCTGCAGCTCGGCGCGGAACGCCTGCGGATCGGTGATGGTGTTCCTGGCGACCTTCGGCAGCCCGCGCGCGATCACCCGTTCCACCAGCCGGGTGTCCTGGAAGGCGAGCAGCACCTTGCCGATCGACGTGCAGTGGAGCGGCGCCCGGTCGCCGATCTGAAAATCGACGGTGACGAGCTGCGTTCCCTTGGCCCTGAGGAGCAGGGCGGCCTCGTCGCGGTCCAGGACCGAGTAATGGACCGTCTCGCCCGTGCGATCGGAGATCGCCTTCAGGCAAGCCATGATCAGCTCCGATTGCTCGTCGTCGCTCAGCAGCCACTTGGTAAGCGCGACGATCCGGTAGCTGAGCTGGTAGTTGCGGGTCTTCTCGTCGCGGACGACATAGCCCGCGCCCATCAGCGTCATCAGCATCCGATAGGCGGTGCTCCGCTCGGCGCCGATCCCGGCCGCGACTTCGGCCACGGAGACGGGCGCGCGCGTGGCGCCGAGGATCTCGAGCACCTTGAGCGCGCGCAGCGCGGTCGTGCTCCTGTTGCTGTCCCGGACGTGCCGTCCGCCCATCTCCAGCATGTCCATGACGCTTCGATCCTGTCCCGCACTCGTCGGACATGTGCATGAGTCATGAATGGACGCTCGAGCTAGTGCAGTATGCGTTGACAATATACGCCATCTGCATAAGCTGAAAGAAAAACCAGCGCGAACCTCGTCGACCGTCGAAGGCGAGCACAAGAATCCGGGAGGCTCTGCTCACAGAGGCCCGCAAGGGCCCGCTCGAATGGGAGAACATCGATGTCCAAGACTCGTCGCGCCGTGTGGCATGCCCGGGCAGCAGTCGTAGGCGGGCCGGCGGTGGCGGTCGTGGTTCTGCTCACCGGTCCCGCACCGGCCCAGGACGGCCGCGAGCTCGTGATCGCGACGCACACCGAGAACCAGGCGATGCAGGCGCAGCAGACCTACAAGGAGGTCAACTCGCCGGGTCTGCGCAACGTCATCGAGCAGCTGGTCACGGTCGACCTCGAGACCGGCGAGCTCATGCCCATGCTGGCGACTTCGTGGGAGCAGGTGGACGAGCTGACCTGGCGCTTCCAGCTGCGCGAGGGCGTCGCCTTCCACGACGGCTCGCCGTTCGACGCCGAAGCCGCCGCCTTCGCCGTCAACTGGGTATGGAGCCCCGACAACTCCTTCCACATCCGCGAGACCATGGGCCCGCAGATCAGCGCCGAGGTGGTCGACGAGTCCACCATCGACGTCAAGACGCCGGTGCCCGATCCGCTGATCCCCGGGCGCATGTATCTCGGCGGCATC
>CAZXYL010000765.1:0-1564 GCA_964644915.1 uncultured Geminicoccaceae bacterium | reverse complement strand
GCATCACCTGCCCGAGTGCCGCATCCGCTACGCGTTTTAGGCTCGGCTCCACCAGGGGGCCTGCGCGGCGTGTACGCTTGCGCCCGGAGTGGATACTCTCCGGCGAAAAGCAAGCGAGGAGGATCGCCGCCCATGTCCACGCCCGCCGAACTGCGCCACGACCTCTACCGCCAGCTCTACTTCGCCGAGCGCTCGCGGCGCGAGCAGATCCGCAGCGGCATCGCCGTGCCGGTGAGCGCGATCGCCTTCTCCGTCTATGCCTTCAGCGCGCTCGCGACCAACATCGATCTCTCGAACTGGCAGAACCTGCCTTCGGCGCTCCTCATCGGCCTGGCGCTGGCCTCGCTCGCCGCGGTGGTGGCGGCGATCGTCTGCCTCACGCGCGTGGAGTGGCTGCTGGTGTTCGACGAGCTGCCGGACCTGACCGAGCTGCTCCGGGCCGAGCGGGCGCTCGCCGACGCCGCCGGCCAGTCGGAGCCCGAGTCGGCCACTCGCCTCGTCGAGGAGCAGTTTCGCGACCTCCTGACCGGCGGATACTTCATCGCCTATCGGCGGGTGTTCATGACCAACGGCGCGAGCAGCACCTACCGCGCCTGGGCAGTCCGCTTCGTGGTCCTGGGACTTCTCCTCCTCCTGCTGGCCTACATGGTGCTGCCGGTCCATCTTGCCCTCTGAGCCCGTGGAGATCGGCATGCGCCTGGAAAACCGTTTGTTTCGCCGCGCCGGCGGCTACGAGTACGTGGACGAGCTCAAGCCGGCCGCCCGTGAACGCCTGCTCGAGCGCGAGCGCTCACTCAGTCGAGAGCAGGACGAGATCCGAGAGCTGCTGGGCCTGCCCTACCCGCCGCGGCTCTCGCTGGTCGATGAGGAGACGGCGTCGATCATCTCGGCGGGCGAGCTCGAGCGCCTGCGCCGCGAGGTCGACAGCTGAGCGCCCGCCCGAACGCTGCCCGGGCGAAAATGGGCGTCCTCAGGCCGCCCGCTCGTCGGGCTCGAGCAGGGCGAGGAGACCTTCGAGCAGGCGGAGCGGCGAGGGCGGGCAGCCGCGGATGTGCAGATCGACCGGGACCACCGCCGAGACGCCACCGGTGACGGCGTAGCTGCCCGCAAAGAGGCCGCCGTCCGCGGCGCAGTCGCCCACCGCCACCACCCACTTCGGGTCGGGGGTGGCGTGGTACGTGCGCAAAAGGGCCTCCTGCATGTTCTTGGTCACCGGCCCTGTGACCATCAGCACGTCGGCATGGCGCGGCGAGGCGACGAAGCGGATGCCGAAGCGCTCGAGATCGTAGAAGGCGTTGTTCAGCGCGTGAATCTCGAGCTCGCAGCCGTTGCAGGAGCCGGCATCGACCTCGCGGATCGAAAGGCTGCGGCCGAGCCGGCGCCGGGCGGCGCCGTCCACCCGGGTCGCGAGCTCGGCGAGCGCGTCCTGGTTTGGGCGCGGCGCCTTCTCGGTCAGCGCCGGCTGGAACAGGCTGCGCAGAAGGATGCGGCGCATGGCGATGCCCTCAAGAATGCCGTCGCACCAGCACACCCCTCGTTGTCATGCCCGGGCTCGACCCGGGCA
>CAZXYL010000764.1:0-2207 GCA_964644915.1 uncultured Geminicoccaceae bacterium | reverse complement strand
ATGCTGCCGGTGGTGCCCGCGGCGACGATACGCCGGTCCGGCGGCTGCTCGCGCCAGCGGCGGGCCAGCGCCTCGAGCAGCAGGTGGCGGCGTTCGGCCGGCTCCAGGGCGCCTTCGCGGGCCAGCTCGTCCGGCCAATCCCGGGCGAGACAGGCCAGGATCTCCCGGGTGTTCTGCCAGTGCTCCGCCAGCTCGTCGGGCACCACCTCCTCGATCGCGGCGAGCGGCACGCGCTCGGTCTGCACCTCGTCCAGCAGGCCGATCAGGTCCTCGGCCAAGCGCAGCGCATGCTCGAGCCTGGGCTGCAGCCTGCCGAGCAGCCGGGCCAGCATCAGCTGGCGCCGGATGCGGCCGATCGCGGGCGGCAGGGCGAGGTCGAGATCGCCCGCGAGCAGCATTTCGTCCGCATCGACGTCGCCGATCGGCTGGATCTGCGGCAGGAGGAGCGCAGCGGCGCCACACTGGCGCAAGAACGCGTCACGCAGGGCGCGGCAGGCGCGGCGTGTAGGTAGCAGAATCAGCGCGTCGTGCAGCGCAAACGCGCCGGATCGCACCTCCTCGAGGAGGCCCGCGGCAAGCGCGTCGACGAAGGGCTGCTCGGGAGGAATCGTGGACAGTCGCCCCATGGGTCTTTCTACCACAAAACGATACGGCGGCCAGCTACAGCGGCAGCCAGCGCTCGAACCAGCGGGCCAGCGGTGCCAGCGCCGGGTGCGCCAGATCGCGCATCAGATGAGCGCGCACGCGGCTCTGCAAGGGTAGATAGCCCCTCTTGCCGTCCCGCCGCGCCAGACGCGAGAACAGCCCCAGAATCTTGGCGTTGCGCTGCGCGCCGAGCACCGCGTAGGCGGCCCGGAACGCCTCCGGGTCGAGCTCCGGCCGCCGCCGGAGGTAGCGCGCGATCATCGCCTCCGCGAGCCCGGGCGCAAGATCACGCCGCGCGTCCTCGAGCAGCGAGACCGGATCGTAGGCCGGCGGACCGACGCGCGCGTCCTGGAAATCCAACAGGCCCACCCGCGCGATCCCCGTCCGCTCCGGCAGCCAGAACAGGTTGTCGGCATGATAGTCGACGTAGACGAACGTGTCCGGGCCGGCGCGGGCGCGCGGCAGCAGCTCCGTCCAGAGGTCGCGGTACTCGTCGGCGGCGCTCTGGCCCAGCTCCGGCGCGTACCACCCCACGAGCAGCGCCGCCTCGGCCAGGAGCTTCGCCTGGTCGTACGCCGGCAGGTCGGCCGGCGCAGGCTGCCGCTGCAGCTCGACCAGCAGGTCGACCGCCGCCCCGTACAGGACCCGCTCGTCGGCGCCGCCGGCGAGCGCGCGATTGAAGGAGCGATCACCCAGATCCTCCAGCAATACCAGGCCCGCGGCCACGTCGGCGGCGATGACCTCCGGCGCGCTGAGCCCGCGCGCCCGCAGATACTGCCCTACGCGCAGGAACGGCCGGACATCGTTCTGCGTGGGCGGCGCATCCATGAGCACCGCGGGCCGCGGGCCACCCTCGAGCCGCTCGTAGCGCCGGAAGGAGGCGTCGCCCGCGAGCGGGACGCGCGCCGCACAACCGTACCCGTGCTCCTGGAGGAAGCGGGTGATCCGCTCCCCGCGCTCAGTCATCGAGCAGCGAGGCCAGTCGGTCGGCCCAGGACGGGCCGGAGGCGAGCCGGGCGATGCGGGCATCGGCCGAGGGCCCCTGAACGAGGGTGACGTCGAGCCGGTCGGCGGGCAGTGCGGCCGCCGCGTGCTCCGGCCATTCGATCAGCAGCGCGTCCTCCGGCCCGGCCTCGAGCAGGCCCAGCTCCGCCAGCTCCGCAGGGTCCTCGATGCGGTAGAGATCGACGTGCCGGATGGTGAGATCCCCGAGCGGATAGTCCTGCACCAGGGTGAAACTCGGGCTCGGCACCTCGATCTCGGCACCTGCCCGGGCACGGATCAGCGCGCGCGCCAGCTCGGTCTTGCCCGAGCCGAGCGGCCCCGAGAGCCCGATCACGTCGCCGGGCCGCACCACGCGCGCGAGGCGCTGCCCCAGGGCGTGCGTCGCGGCAAGATTTGACAGCGGCAGTTCAACCCGGTCGGCCACGGCTCGCTCGGCACCGGTTGCAGAATCCATCCGCAAGGTTAACGCATCCTTAACCAAGGCGCGGCATGATCCTGCAATGCCGCAGGCTATGGTGGGAATCCGTGCCCGCGCCAAGAGGGCGGACGGGGGCGCT
>CAZXYL010000763.1:0-3808 GCA_964644915.1 uncultured Geminicoccaceae bacterium | reverse complement strand
GACGACGCGCTGCGCGAGGGCATCAAGCAGTACAGCAACTGGCCGACTATCCCGCAGCTCTACGTCGGCGGCGAGTTCGTCGGCGGCTGCGACATCGTGCGCGAGATGTATCAGAGCGGCGAGCTGGGCCCGCTGCTCCAGGCCAAGGGCGTCGAGACCGCGCCGGCCGCCTAACCTTCGGCGCGCGCGAGCCGGCAACCGGTCGAGCCCGAGCAGTCCCGCTGCAGGTTGAAGACCAGGGCGACCGGGGCGTTCATCGTTCGCACCTGGAGCGGGATCAGGCGCTCGTCGTCGCTGAGCAGCGCCTCCATCCGGATGACGTCCTCGCCGGACTTCTTGGTCACGAAGTCGTCCGGGTCGAAGCCGGCGATCGGATCGAGCGTCAGCTGCACCCGCAGGGCCGGCACGCGCCGGCCGTTCAGGGTGAACTGCTCGCGCCCGAGCGGCAGCGCCTGGAGGTCGTAACGACGCCGGCCGTCGAAGATCTGCGCGTGCACCGGTGTCAGCGCGCCGTCGTCCCGCGCGGCGGCGAGATCGGTGCGGATGCGCAGGAACGCGGTGAGCGGGTCGATGACGTCCAGCCACAGCTCGCGCGGCACGTCGACGGTATCGGGCTGGCCCCGCTTCTCGCTGACGACGTCGATTGCGGCGTTGGTCTGGGGATCGAAGGTGACGTCCGCCCGGCGCGAGCTTTTGCGCGACGAGTAGCCGTAGTGATAGCTCTCGGGCTCCAGCGCGAGCCCGCCGTTGCGCTGGCCGGCGCTCTCGGCGCGGCCCTTGTAGCGCGTCATGATCTTGGCGAGCCCGACCGCCTCGATCTGGAAGTCCGAGCGGTAGGCCCCGGGCTCCGGATCGTAGGCCAGCCGGACGTCGGCGACGTGGAACCCGCCCCAATGCATGGCGTAGCGCAGATCGAAGCCGGTATCCGGGCTGGCCGCGGCAGAGCCGGCGGCAAGGCCGAGCAACGCGCAGGCCATCCCTGCGCCGACCCGGCGGACGAACGCTTTGAACATGAACACGCGGACCCTGTGATGGTGTGGTGGTCGCCTCTCGAGCGCCGCCCGGCGCTCCGGCATCATGGGTGGTCTCATCAGCACGGGGCCCACTGAAGCATCCGCCGCCTGAACCTCGGCTGAATGGCACAGCGAACCCGGTTTATCAACCGCCGGGGAAGACCTTCGCTCTCCCCGATCATCCGCCGGGAAGCCGGCGGCGTGCCGCCCGCCCGATATGGCCATGCGGGCGCCCTCCGGCAACGACGCGCGTGGACGCCCGCCTGCGTCCTGTGGCCGCGACGAGGCGGGCTCAACCCACGGCATCTTCGATCGCGATCGCCCGGGGCGCATCCCCCGCCCGGAAGATCTCCCACATCGCGCGATACGCCTGCTCGATCCGCCGGGCGAAGCGCTCGGTCTGGAACAGCGACGAGCTGCGCGACCGCTCGTCGAGGGCGCCCCTGAGCGCGGCGAGCCGTGCGGGATCCCGCGCGAGCGCCAGCGCGTGCTCGCGATAGCCATCGAGCGAGCCTGCGACCAGCTCGGGCAGACCAAGCGCGTGGAGCATGCTCGCGGCCATGCGCGAGACGAAGTCGCTGCCTTCGAGCGTGAGCACCGGGACGCCGGCGAGCAGCCCGTTCGCGGTCGTGAGCCCGCCGTTGTAGACCCGGGTGTCGAGCCCGATGTCGGCGAGCTGCAGGCGCTCGAGATTGACCTGGTAAGGGACGCGGTCGGTGAAGAGGAGGCGCCGGCCGGCGACGCCCCGCTGCTGCGCCTCGCGCTTCAGGTTCCAGACCGCCCGCTCGTTGCTGCGATACAGCCACAGGATGCTGTCGGGGACGGCGCGCAGGATCGCCATCCAGATATCGAACATGACCGGCTCGATCTTGTGCGTGGCGTTCAGGGATGTGAACACGACGGCCTCCTCCGGCAGGCCGAAGTCGAGCCGCCGGAAGCGGTTGACCGGCCGCTCGCCGTCGCTCAGCACCAGGCAGGAGTCCGGCAGGTGCACGAGCTTCTCGGTGAACCAGCAGGCCTCGGCCGCAGGCGTGCACACCGGGTCCGTGATCACGTAGTCGATGAAGGACCCGCCGCTCGTGCCGAGGAAACCCAGATAGCTCACCTGGATCGGCGCCGGCCGGAGCGCTGCGATCTGCGGGCGCGTGCCCCGGGTGAAGCCGGTGAGGTCGACCAGGAGGTCGACGCCGTCGCGGTGGATGCGCTTGGCGGCGTCCACATCCGACAGATCGGCCAGATCGACGAAGTTATCCACGCTGCCCGCGATGCGGGCGCGCAGGGGATCCGGCGACGAGTCGCCGTAGCTGTAGGCGCGGATCTCGAAGGCCGCGCGATCGTGCAGCTGGAACAGCTTCCAGATCTGATGCGCCACGGGATGGTCGCGGAAATTCCTGGACAGGTAGCCGATGCGCAGCCGCGCCTTCGGCGCGCGCCGATGCTCGTGCTCGAAACGCACGCCGGTGCGCGCCATGTGACGCTCGATGCCGTCCGCCCAGCCGCGGGCGATCGCGAGATGGCGGGCCGGGTCCGAGTGGCGCGTGAGGCTGCCGAACGGGGTCTCGCCGGGGCGGTGGCCGGCGGCGAGGGCGGCGTCCGTCTGCCGGTCGAGTGCCGCGCCCCGCTCGTCGAGGCCGCGCCACTGGCAGGCGTGCTGGAGGACGTAGACGAGCTCCGCCGTGGCGTCGGGATGATCGGGGTGGTCCCTGAGGACGGCAGAGAGGAGCTCGATCGCCTCGTCGATCCGGCCGTGCTCCTTGAGCTGGTGCCCGAGGTTGACCCGCGCCTCGGTGTAGCCGGGATCGAGCGCCACCGCGCGGCCGAAGCTCGCCATCGCCGCGTCCTGGTCGCCCGCGCGCTGCTGCAGCTTGCCGAGATTGTTGTGCGCCTGGGCGAGGTCGGGATCGGCCGCCAGCGCGCGCTCGAAGCAGGCGCGGGCGGCCGCGATGTCGCCTTGCGCCAGGAGCGCGAAGCCCAGATTGTTGTGCGCCTGGGCGTGCCGTGGATCGAGGGCCACCGCAGCCTGGAAGGCGCGGATCGCGGCGTCCGGCTCGTCGTGCTCCGCGAGCGCGATACCGAGATTGTTGTGCGCTTCGACATACGTCGGATCGAGGGCCAGGGCCTGGCGGTAGTGCGCGAGCGCGGGATCGATCCGACCCTGCTGCTTGCGCAGGTTCGCGAGGTTGTAGTGGGCGTAGGGCGAATCGGGGACGAGATCCAGCGCCCGCTCGAAGCGCAGGGCGGCCTCCTCGGGCCGGCCTTCTGCGGTCAGAAGGTTGCCCAGGTTGATCTGGGCGTCCGCGAGCGTCGGATTCAGGGCCAGCGCCCGCTCGTAGCTCGCCCGTGCCTCGTCGCGGCGACCCAGCCGCTCGAGCGCCAGCCCGTGATTGTTGTGCGCCTCGGCGAGCTCGGGGTCGAGCTCGAGCGCGCGGCGCTGGCAGGCGATCGCGTCCTCGACCTTGCCCTGCGCGCGATGCGCCTCGCCGAGATTGCAGAGATAATGCGCCTGGTCCGGGCTGAGCTCCAGCGCCCGCCGGATCAGGTCGATGGCCTCGCCGGGGCGCCCGCGCTGGTGCGCGGCAACGCCCATGAGGTGCAGGACCTCGGCGTTGTCCGGGTCGAAGGCGAGGATCTGCCGGTAACCGGTCTCGGCCTCGGGGAGGCGGCCGGCCCGGTGATCGGCGAGCGCGCGTTCCAGCGCGTTGTCGGCGGCAGACGGGGCGATGCTCATGTCCGGCGGGCCTGCTCGTCGTTGCGGCTCCAGGGCGGGTCGGGGAGCGACGCTCGGGAGCGTAGCC
>CAZXYL010000762.1:0-5249 GCA_964644915.1 uncultured Geminicoccaceae bacterium | reverse complement strand
GTAGGCCAGCACGGTCGACCAGACGATCGTGCCGACCCCGCAGTCGTGGACCGCGGCGTCGATGAACTGGTCCGCGCCGCCGAGCGCCTCCCACTCGATCAGCTCGTACAGGCCCTCCTCGCAGCCGATCACCAGCTCGTCGGCCTCGACCTGGACCACGTCCCATTCCTGGCCGCCGCCCTCGACCTTGGCGCGGATCGCGCCGACGCCGCCGTTCCAGACGTCCTCCACCAGATCGACCCCGGTCTCCTGCTTGAACGGCTCGAAATAGACCTCGCGCTGGGCGTCCTGATAGGCGCCCCCGAACGAGGTCACCGTGAGCTGCTGCGCGGCTGCCGGCGCGGCCATGGCGACCGCCAAAACACTAAGCGCTCCGTACGTCGGACCATACCATCGCATCGATGTTCTCCCTCGAGCCTCGGTGCCTGTTCAGGCTCTTCTGGCGCACACGTTCGCCAACTCGACTGATGCATGCAAGAAAATTGTCCGCAGCGGAGCGCGCCCGCCCAGCTCAGATGAGCCGGGCCATGTGCTGCTGACGCCGCCATGCTTGTCCACAGGAGTCCTCGAGCGGGGGCTTCTGGCGGCCATCGAGAGCTGATAGGTTTGCCTGCGGGGCTCGGCGCCGGCCCCATACCCGAGCCCGCGGGCGCATGCCAGCCTGCGGCGCAACCAGCCGGCAAGCACCATGCAAACCAATTTCACCCTCGCCCAGCTCGCCGACCCCGATCTCCACGAGTCGGAGAGGATCATCCGCACCTGCGTGCACTGCGGCTTCTGCCTCGCGACCTGCCCGACCTACGTGCTGCTGGGCGACGAGCTCGACAGCCCGCGCGGGCGCATCTACCTGATGAAGGACATGCTCGAGAACGGCAAGCCCGCGAACGCGCAGGTCACGAAGCACATCGACCGCTGCCTCTCCTGTCTCGCCTGCATGACCACCTGCCCCTCGGGCGTCCATTACATGCACCTGGTCGATCACGGCCGCCGGCACATCGAGGAGACCTACCGGCGGCCACTGCCGGACCGGCTGGTTCGCGGCCTGCTCGCGGCTGTGCTGCCACGGCCCCGGCTGTTCCGCCTGGCGCTGATCGGCGCCTGGCTCGGCCGGCCGCTCGCCCGCATGTTGCCGGGCCGGCTCGCGGGCATGCTGGCGCTGGCACCCCGCTCCCTGCCCGCGCCGTCTGCGGTCGACCGTCCGCAGGTGTTCGAGGCCGAAGGCCAGCGCCGGGCCCGCGTCGCCCTGCTCTCGGGCTGCGCCCAGCAGGTCCTGGCGCCCGAGATCAACGAGGCGACGATCCGGCTGCTCAACCGCCACGGCGTCGAGGTGGTCGTGGCCAAAGGTGCGGGCTGCTGTGGGGCACTCACGCATCACATGGGCCGGGAGGGCTCGGCGCTCGCCTACGCCAAGGCCAATATCGACGCCTGGACGCGCGAGCTCGAGCGGCGCGGGCTGGACGCCGTGGTCATGAATGCCTCGGGTTGCGGGACCACGGTCAAGGATTACGGCTTCATGCTGCGCGAGGACGCGGAGTGGGCCGACCGCGCGACCCGGATCTCCTCGATCACCAGGGACATCACCGAGTTCCTGGACGAGATCGGGCTGCTGCCGGCGGTGCGCGACGTCGACCTCGTGGTCGCCTACCACTCCGCCTGCTCGATGCAGCACGGCCAGAAGATCACGCAGGAGCCCAAGGCGCTGCTCACGGATGCGGGCTACACGGTCAAGGACGTGCCCGAGGGCCACCTCTGCTGCGGCTCCGCCGGCACCTACAACCTGCTGCAGCCCGAGCTCGCGAGCCAGCTGCGCGAGCGCAAGCTCGCCAACATCGAGCGGGTCCGGCCCGACGTCGTCGCCACCGGCAACATCGGCTGCATCACCCAGCTCGCGCCAGGCGCCGCGGTGCCGGTGGTGCACACGGTCGAGCTCCTGGACTGGGCGACGGGGGGGCCGCCGCCGCGCGGGCTCGGGGATCTCTAAAGCCTGATCTTAGCTATTGCCCTCAATATGCGGAGTTTGCTAGACATTCGAAATGCTCCGCCTGCATCACTTTCCGCTCTGTCCCTTTTCGCGCAAGGTGCGGCTGGTTCTGGCCGAGAAAGAGCTCACGGCGGAGCTGGAACCGCTCGAGCCCTGGGACCAGCCCGAGCTGATCGCGGCGCTCAATCCCGCGGCCGAGGTGCCGGTGCTCGAGGACAAGGGACACGTGATCGCGGACAGCTGGGCGATCTGCGAGTATCTCGAGGAGACCCGGCGCGAATCCAACCTGCTCGGCCGGACGTCCCAGGAGCGGGCCGAGGTCCGCCGCCTGGTCGCCTGGTTCGACATCAAGTTCGTGCGCGAGGTCACCGACCTGATCTGGGGTGAGAAGCTCCTGAAGCGGGTGCGCGATCGCGACGAGCCCAACTCGACCGCGGTGCGCGCCGGCCTCGCCAACATGCACGCCCATCTGGACTGCATCGGCTTCCTGTTCGAGCGGCGCAACTGGCTCGCCGGCGAGGCGCTGAGCCTGGCCGACCTCGCCGCGGCGGCGCAGCTCTCGGTGCTCGACTATCTGGGCGACGTGCCCTGGGACAAGCATCCCGACGCCAAGCTCTGGTACGCGCGCATCAAGTCGCGGCGCGGCTTCCGCCCCCTTCTTCAGGACCGCCTGATCGGCCTCAAGCCCGCCGCGCACTACGACGACCTGGATTTTTGAGCGGGGCCTTGCGGCAGGCTGTGGCGGGCTCTAAGTAAGGCGAGTTCCAGATCGTAAGGAATTCGAGCAATGGCCAGGGCTACGGTGACGTCCAAGGGACAGGTGACCATCCCCAAGGAGATCCGTGAGCGGCTTGGGATCGGGCCCGGCACCCGCCTTGAGATTTATATCGACGAGCGCGGTCGGGCGGTGATGGTGCCGACCATCAAGATTGCCGAGCTGGTCGGCATCCTGCACACGCCGGGTAGCTCCATGTCGGTCGAGGAGATGGATGAGGCCATCGGCGATGCGGTAACCCGGAGGGCGATGCGGGCCGGGTGAAAGGGCTCGATACCAACGTCCTCCTGCGCCTGTTGCTCGCCGATGATGCCGACCAGGCGCAACGTGCAAGAGAATACATCGAGCAGGCCTCCGCAGCCGCGCGCTGTTGGATCAATCGCATCGTCCTCTGTGAGGTAGTGTGGGTCCTGGAGCG
The DNA here is from genome assembly GCA_964644915.1 of uncultured Geminicoccaceae bacterium. GTDB lineage: Bacteria > Pseudomonadota > Alphaproteobacteria > Geminicoccales > Geminicoccaceae > CAZXYL01. The sequence goes on along the minus strand of CAZXYL010000762.1, from coordinate 2,075 downwards.
GTCGCACCGTTATGGTCGCGAGCAGATCGCTTCGACCATCGAGCTACTGCTCGAAGCCGACGAGATCCAGATCGAACACGCCCTCGTGGTCCGCTCCGCACTCTATGCATATCGGGTCAGCCAAGCCGGCTTTGCGGACTGTTTGATTGGCATGTCGAACGGCTTTTTCGGCTGCGAGCGGACCGCGACGTTCGACCGCAAGGCGGCCGAGCTGGACGAGTTCGAGCTGGTCTGAGCGGCACACACCTCTATTGATGCGGCGCCGGACCCTGCCCACCTCTCCGCCATGGCGACCGTACTCGCGAGGGCGGCTCCCGCTCACGCGGATCTGAAAGCCGAGATCCGCGCACGGGCGCGTGCACTCGGCTTCGATGCCGTGGGCTTCGCTGCGGCCGAGTTGCCCGGCCGCCTGCAGGCGGAGTACCGGCGCTACATCGCGGAAGGGCGCCAGGGCGACATGGCTTGGCTCGCGCACGCTCCCGAGCGGCGGGCGAGCCCCAAGGGGCTCTGGCCGGAGGTACGGACCGTCATCGCGCTGGGCGTGAACTACGGGCCGGACGAGGACCCGCTCGCCATCCTCCGTGAGCGCGGCCGCGGCGCGATCTCGGTCTATGCCCGCCACCGCGACTACCACGAGCTGATCAAAGGCCGGCTCAAGCAACTGGCCGGGTGGCTGCACGCGACGCAGGGCGCCGCGGTCAAGGTGTTCGTCGACACGGCACCCGTGCTGGAAAAGCCGCTCGCGCAGCGCGCCGGGATCGGCTGGCAGGGCAAGCACTCGAACCTGGTCTCGCGCCGCTTCGGTTCCTGGCTGTTTCTGGGCGAGATCTTCACCGACCTCGAGCTCGAGCCCGACCCGCCCGAGACGGATCACTGCGGCTCCTGTCGCGCGTGCCTCGACGTCTGCCCGACCGACGCCTTTCCGGCGCCTTACCAGCTCGACGCCCGGCGCTGCATCTCCTACCTCACCATCGAGCACCAGGGCCACATCCCACGCCAGTTTCGGGAACCAATCGGCAACCGGATCTACGGCTGCGACGACTGCCTGGCGGTCTGCCCCTGGAACAAGTTCGCGAGCAGCGCGCGGGAGGCGAAGCTCAAGGCGCGGGACGATCTGCGGGCGCCGCCGCTGGCCCTGCTCGCACGCCTCGACGATGCGAGCTTCCGCGCGCGGTTTGCAGGCTCACCGATCAAGCGCACCGGTCGTGACCGCTTCGTGCGCAACGTCCTGATCGCGGTGGGCAACAGCGGCGATCCGGGGCTCGCGAGCGTCGCGCAGGAGCGGCTCGCCGATTCCTCTCCGCTCGTCCGCGCGATGGCGGTCTGGGCGCTCTCGCGCCTGCTGCCGCCTGCCGAGTTCCAGGCGCTGCGAGCCGGCCGGGAGCAGGCTGAGCCGGATCCGGAGGTTCGAGCCGAATGGCGCGCGGCGGCGTGAGCGGTCGCCTGTTCTGCTTCGGTCTCGGCTATTCCGCGCGAGCGCTCGCGCGCGAGCTTCTGGCCGAAGGCTGGCAGGTGGCGGGCACGACCCGTAGCGAACAGAAGCGGGCAGCGCTCGCGGCCGAGGGCTTCGAGATGCAGCTCTTCGACCGCCACCAGACGCTTGCCGACGCCAACACCGCCCTCGCCGACACCACGCACCTTTTGATCTCGATCGGCCCGGACGAGCAGGGCGATCCGGTGCTGGATCACCACCTGGCCGAGCTCGAGGAGTGCCGCAGGCTGCAATGGGCCGGCTATCTCAGCACGACCGGCGTTTACGGCGACCGCGCCGGCGACTGGGTGGACGAGGGCGATGCGGTCGACCCTTCCATGCCCCGCACCCGGCGGCGGGTCGCCGCGGAAGGGCGCTGGCTGGCCTCCGGCCTGCCGGTGCACGTCTTCCGGCTCGCCGGGATCTACGGGCCGGGACCGGGGCGTAACCAGCTCGACGCGGTGCGCAGGGGCACGGCGCGCCGGATCGTCAAGCCCGGCCAAATGTTCGGCCGCATCCACGTCGACGATATCGTCCAGGTGCTGCGCGCCTCGATGGCCCGGCCGCACCCGTGGGCGATCTACAACGTGGCCGACGACGAGCC
>CAZXYL010000761.1:0-30401 GCA_964644915.1 uncultured Geminicoccaceae bacterium | reverse complement strand
CCGTGCTGATCAGCCCCATGCCGCCGGAACCTTGATGCGATTCGTGCCAGCGTCTCCTTGCTCGGCGCGAATGCCGCGCTCCGCCGCCGTACCGGACGGTTACGACGAGCGCGGCCCTGCCGCACTGATGAAGCGTCGCGCTCGACAGTCAGGCGTGCTCCGACGTTCTCACCCCACGATGTCGACCTCGGCGAAGAAATAGGCGATCTCCTTGGCCGCGGTCTCGGGCGCGTCCGAGCCGTGACAGGAGTTGGCCTCGATCGAGACCCCGAAGTCCTTGCGGATGCTGCCGTCGGCCGCCTTGGCCGGATCGGTCGCCCCCATCACCTCCCGGTTTTTCTCGATCGCGTTCTCGCCTTCGAGCACCTGCAGGACGACCGGGCCGGAGGTCATGAACTCGCACAGCGAGTCGAAGAACGGCCGCTCCCGGTGCACCGCATAGAAGCCTTCGGCCTGGGCGCGCGTGAGGCGCACGCGACGCTGCGCCACGATCCGCAGCCCCGCGGCCTCGAAGCGGGCGTTGATCTGTCCGGTCAGATTGCGCGCCGTGGCGTCGGGCTTGATGATCGAGAGCGTGCGCTCGATGGCCATGCCGAAAGTCCCCTACCTGATGCGCCGGCGCGCCTTATAGCCGCGCGAGCGACGTGACGGAAGGACCCCTTGGGGCAGGATCAGCCGTCCTCGGCCTCGCCCGCACGCATCGCGCTCTGCCAGCCCCGCTCCGTCTGCTGCCAGTAGGTCACGACGGCGCCGGCGTCCCGCCACCTGCGCCACAACGCGCGGGCCCGTTCTGTCGCCTGCGCGTCGTTGCCGTCGAACATGTAGACGCAGCGCGCGATCCCGGGGGGCGGGTCGACCTCGGCGCCGTCCACCAGCACCAGCACCGTGGCCGCGTTCGGGAAGTCCGCCTCATGGGTGAGGAAGATCGGCTGCTCCTCGACGAAGCCGTCCTCGCGCGAGCCGTGCGGCAGGAAGCCGTCGCGATCGTACGTCCATAGCGCCCGGTTCAACGCTTCGACCCGCTCCGCCGACGATGCCACCACCACGGCGCGCAAGTCGCTCGCCAGCACCTTCTCGAGGAGCTTACCGAGCGCCGGCTCGAGCGCGCTGCGCTGCAGGTGGTAGAAGCCGAACTCGGGCACGCCCGGACCTTCTTGCGTCACGTCTCGTAATTGTCGGCGATCCAGCGGTCGAGCAGCCGGATGCCGAAGCCGGTGGCGCCCTTGGGCACCAGCGCCAGGTCGCGCTTCGACCAGGCCGTGCCCGCGATGTCGATGTGCGCCCAGGGCACGTCGCCCGCGAAGCGCTTGAGGAACATGGCGCCGGCGGTCGCCGCCGCTTCCGGCGCGCGTCCGATGTTCTTGACGTCCGCAATCTCGGACTTGATGTGCTCGGCGTACTCGTCGCCGAGCGGCAGCCGCCAGAGCTTCTCGCCGACCGCGGCGCCGGCCGCCTGCAGCTTGGCGACGATCTCGTCGTCGTCGCTGAACAGTCCCGCCTGCTCGTGACCCAGCGCCGTGATCACGCCGCCCGTGAGCGTCGCGAGATCGACCATGATCTTGGGCTTGAAGCGATCTGCCGTGTAGTGCAGCACGTCGGCGAGCACGAGCCGGCCCTCGGCGTCGGTGTTGAGCACCTCGACCGTGATGCCGGCCATGGTCTTGATGACGTCGCCCGGCCGCTGCGCCGTGGCCGAGGGCATGTTCTCGACCAGCCCGAGCACGCCCGCCACGTTGACCCTGGCCCTGCGCAGGGCGAGCGCTTTCATGGTGCCGAACACGGCGGCAGCACCCGCCATGTCCCACTTCATCTCCTGCATGGAGTTGGCGGGCTTGAGCGAGAGGCCGCCCGAATCGAAGCACACGCCCTTGCCGACCAGTCCGATCGGCGCCTCGCCCTCGGGGCCGCCGGCCCAGCGCATCACGGCCACATAGGGCTCGTTGGCGCTGCCCTGACCGACCGCGAGCAGCGCGTTCATGCCGAGCTCTTGCAGCGCCGACGGCGCCAGGATCTGGACATCGAGGCCGACCTCCTCGCCGAGCGCGCGGCAGGCGTCGGCGAAGGCCTTGGGCGAGAGGACGTTGGCGGGTTCCGTGACCAGATCGCGGCCGTGCACCACGCCCTCGATCACGGCGCGGGCGTCGGCGAAGCCGGCCTCGGCCTCGCCCGGTGCGTCGAGGTGCAGCGTGATCGCCTCGACCTCGGTCGTCTCGTCGTCCTGCGGTTTGGTGCGATACTTGGTGAAGCGATAGCCGCGCAGGCGCGCGCCGGCGCCGAGGGCGACGGCGAGTTCCGCCGGGGTCGCGGCGAGGCCCTGGAGCTCATCGACCGCAACCGCGGCCCGGGCCACGTTCAGCTCCCGCAACTTGACGACCAGGCTTCCGCCCAGGCCCTCGAGGTCGAACCGCTTCGCCTCGTGGGGCTTGCCGACGCCCAGGATCAGCACTCGATCCAGCCCGGTGTGCGCGGGACGGAGGAGCTCGAGCACCGCGCCCCGCTTGAACCGGCCGCCCGCGAGCTCGAGGGCGTGCCGCAGCGCACCGCCCGTGCGCCGGTCCAGTTCCGCGGCGCTCCGGCCGAGCAGGCCATCGGCCCCCGCGGGCACCACCAGCGTGCCGGTCTCCGGCAAAGCCGCGGTGGCGAATTGAATCTCCATCGTCGACACTCCAGATGTCACATTCCGAACCCCGAGTAGCGGCCGCTCAGGTCGGCCCAGCCATCGGAGCGCTGGCTTGATCCCGACGCGCTTGTATGATGCCCGCCCATGAAACTCTACATGCGCTATCTCCTGGGGCAGCTCGCGCTGCCGGCGCTGATCGCCCTGCTGGCGTTCTCAGGCGCGGTCTGGCTGTCCCAATCCCTGCGGTTCGTCGATCTCATTGTCAACAAGGGCCTTCCGGTCACCACGTTCCTCTATCTGACGCTGCTGCTGTTCCCGTCGCTCCTCCTGGTGATCCTGCCCGTCGCCCTCTTCTCTGCCGTGCTCTTCGTCTACCATCGGCTGATCCTGGAGAGCGAGGTCACCGCGATGAAGGCGGTCGGCCTGAGCAACTGGCAATTGGCGAGCCCCGGCCTGGTTCTGGCCGGGATTGTCACCCTGATCGGCTATTCGATCAGCCTGTATTTCATGCCGCTCGCGTTTCAGAGCTTCAGGGACCTGCAGTACGAGATCCGCAGGGACTTCTCTTACGTCCTGCTGCAGCCCGGCGTGTTCAACACCCCCGTGCCTGGCCTCACGGTGTACGTCCGTGAGCATCGCAACGACGGCTCGCTCACCGGCATCCTGGTCCACGACGAGCGGCGCGGGAACCTTCCGGTCACGATGATGGCGGAGGAGGGCTTCTTGGTGCAGGGCGAGCAAGGGCCGCTGTTCGTCCTGGAGGACGGCAGCCGGCAGGAGCTCGACATCCGGCGGGCGGGCGCACCGAACCTCTCGATCCTGCACTTCAATCGCTACACGCTCGATCTCGCTGCCGCCGCGCCGCCGCCCGATCAGCGCTCGCCCAAGCCCAAGGAGCTCTATCTGCACGAGCTGCTTTCGCCGGGCGAGCCCGGGCTCTCCGACGCCGACCGTCGCGAGCTGATCGCCGAGGGCCACAGACGGCTCACCTGGCCCCTGAACGCGACCGCGTTCGCGCTGATCGCGCTGGGCGCGCTGCTCTCGCATCGCTTCGACCGCCGGGGGCCGTGGAAGCGCACGCTGCTCGCGGTGGTCCTCGCGATCACCGTGCAGGTGCTGAGCATGGCCGCGGGCAGGATGGCCGAACGTTCGCTCGCGTTCGTGCCGCTGATCTACGTCGTCGCCGTCCTGCCGGGGCTCGTCGCGCTCGCGATCATCTCCGGCTGGCGGCCGCGGCTGCAGACGGCTATGCCGGTGCCACGTCCGGCATGGACCTCGTGAACCACCACCAGGAACACCGGGAGCAGCCTTGAGCTCGGAGGTCCTTGTCCACCCGCGGCGCCGGTCCGGGATCCGGCTCTCCGCCACGTTGTCCCGCTACATCGCCCGCCAGGTCACGCTGGGCATCGGCGTGGCGCTGTTCAGCCTCGGCACGGTGGCGCTGGCGATCGACGCCGTCGAGCTGCTCCGGCGCGCCGCCGATCACCCCGAAGCCACGCTCGGCGTGGTCGGGCTCATGGCCGGTCTGCACCTGCCGCACCTCCTGCAGAAGCTCCTGCCGTTCGCGGTGCTGTTCGGCACCATGTTCAGCTTCCAGCGCCTCACCCGCACGCAGGAGCTGGTCGCCGCCCGCGCCAGCGGCGTGTCGGTCTGGCAGTTCCTCTCGCCGGCGCTGCTGGTGGCGGCCGGCATCGGCGCGTTCGCGGTCGTGGCCTTCAACCCGCTCGCCTCGGCGATGGTGGCCCGCTATGAGAAGCTGGAGAAGGCGTACTTCTCCTCGAGCGCGAGCCTGGTCTCGGTCTCGAGCGGCGGGCTGTGGCTGCGCCAGGTGATCGACGATCAGGAGCTGTTGATCCATGCCAGGCAGATGATGCGCGACCCGCCGGTGCTCGACCACGTGGTGGTCTTCTTCTACGACGACGCCCTCGCGTTTACCGGCCGCGCCGACGCGCCGAGCGCTCGTCTCGAGGACGGCCGGTGGGTGCTCGAGCGGCCGCTGCTTTCCAGCCCCGGGGGCGCGCGCGACCTGCGGGAGACGCTCACGATCCCGACCGAGCTCACCGCCGATCGCATCCAGGAGAGCTTCGCGCCGCCCGAGACCATGTCGTTCTGGCAGCTGCCGCGCTTCATGGAATCGCTGGAGGCGGTGGGCTTCTCGGCCCGTGAGCATCGCCTCTACTGGCACGGGCTGCTGGCCTTGCCGCTGCTGCTCTGCGCGATGCTCCTGATCGGGACGACGTTCTCGCTGCGCCTGGTGCGCCGTGGCGGCACCAGCCTCCTGATCACGGGCGGCCTGCTCACCGGGTTCACCTTCTACATCCTCTCGGACGTCGTCTTCGCGATCGGGCTGTCCGGCCGCTTACCCCTGGTGCTCGCGGCCTGGACGCCTGCGGGCGTCGCCGTCCTGCTCGGACTCACGACCCTGCTCCATCTGGAGGACGGCTGAGGATGCGGCTGCTGGCCTGGCTGTTCGGGCCGGTCCTCGCAGCCTGGCTGCCCGGGTCTTGCGCTTTGGCCCTGGACTTCGGCACCGGGCCCATCCTCCTGATCGCCGACCAGGTGCGCTACGACCAGGAGCAGGGCCTCCTGGTCGCCGAAGGCAATGTCGAGATCACGCGCGGCGAGCGGCGTCTCTTCGCCGACATCGTCCGTTATGACGAGCGTCTCGACCTGCTCGAGGCCGCGGACAACGTCATCCTGCTCGAGCCCACGGGCGAGGCGATCTTCGCCGAAGAGGTGCGGCTCACCGGCGACCTCCAGACCGGGGTGGTCGAGCAGCTGCGCGCCCGGCTTCCCGACAACTCTTTGTTCGCAGCCGCGCAGGGGCGCCGCATCGAGGGCACCCGGATCGAGATGGACCGCGCCACCTTCACGCCCTGCGAGGTGTGCCCGGATTCGGCGTGGCCACCGCTGTGGCAGCTCCGTGCGCAACGCGTGGTCCACGACCAGGAAGCGCAGACCGTGGTCTACCGCAACGCCTTTTTCGACCTGTTCGGCGTGCCGGTGCTCTACACCCCCTACTTCTCTCACCCGGACCCGACGGTGGAGCGCCAGTCCGGTTTCCTCGCGCCTACCGTGGGCAGCGACAACGACCTCGGCTTCACGCTGGAGACGCCCTACTACTTCGCGCTCGCCCCGAACTACGACTTCACCTTCTCGCCGATCATCACCACGCGCGAGAACGCCGTCTTGACCGGCGAGTGGCGGCATCTGCTGCCCGCCGGCGCCTATGGGCTCGGCGGCAGCATCACCTATGGCAGCGAGTCGGGTGCCATCCAGGAAAAGGACACGTTTCGTGGCCACGTCGAGGGCGATGGCCGTTTCGCGCTGCGCGATCGGTGGCGCTGGGGCTACGACCTCGAGATTGCCACCGACGATACGTACCTGCAGCGGTACGGCTTCAGCAACCAGAGCATCCTGACCAGTCGCCTGTTCACCGAGGGGATCTGGGAGCGCAACTACGCGGCGATCAACGGCTACGGCTTTCAGGGCCTGCGCCCCAACGACGTGCAGGGGCGGATCCCGATCGTCCTGCCGCTCGCTCAGGTGGAGCTCGCGAGCGACCCCATGTGGCTGGGCTCCCGCTTTCTGTTCGACGGCAACCTTCTGGCACTGAACCGCACCGAGGGTCTGGATACGCGCCGGATCTCGGCCACCGGCGGCTGGCAGCTGCCCTGGCTCGGCGCGATCGGCGATCGCTACCAGCTGACGCTCAGCCTGCGCGGCGACGCCTATCACACCGACGGCGACCCCGTGACCCTGGACGACGACGGCAGCAACACCGAGTTTCGAGCCTTCCCGCGCGCGACGCTGGACTGGAGCTGGCCGCTGATCGGCGAGGGGGTGGGGTTCACGCCGGTGATCGAGCCGGTGGTGATGGCCACCTGGGCGCCCACCGGTCTCAACGAGGCGGCGATACCGAACGAGGACAGCCGCGACCTCGAGTTCGACGACACCAGCCTGTTCGAGCCCGACCGCTACCCTGGCCTGGACCGGGTCGAGGGCGGCGCCAAGGTCAGTTACGGCCTGCGCATGGGCGCCTACGGCGAGGCCGGCGAGTTCCTGAACATCCTGTTCGGTCAGAGCTATCGCTTCAGCGGTCGCGACGAGTTCGATGCCGAGGCCGGGCTGGAGGACAAGTTCTCCGACTTTGTCGGCAGAGTCGACTTGACGCCCGATCCATGGTTGAATGTGCGCTACAGATTTCGCCTCGACCGAGATAGTCTCAGTCTGCTGCGCAATGAGGTGCGCGCATTTGTCGGACCGCGTCGCCTTCGCTTCGATGTCACCTATCTTTCGCTCGAGGACGAGCCGGCGGCGGAGGAGTTCCGGGAGCGCGAGGAGATCACGGCGGGCGTGCTGGTCGGGCTCACGCGCGGGCTCTCGATACGCGCACAGACCCGGCGCAACCTGCGCCAGGGCCGGACGGTTGCGAACAATTACGGCCTCGTCTACCGCAATCCCTGCCTGCTGCTGGTCGCCGCCCTCGAGCAGCGCTTCACGGAGAACCGTGACGCGACCGGCGGCACCACCTTCACGGTGCGGGTCACGTTCGAGCATCTGGGCGAGGTGGTCGCGGACAGTGGATTGTTTGGCTTCTGATGAGGTCGTTCTCGATGCTCTTTAGGATGGTGCGGCTGGCCGGCCCGCTGCTCGGCGCCGCCGCCCTCGTCTGGGTCGGCGCGGCGCCAGCAGCCCAGGCGCTGACCCCGCAGCGCATCGCGGCCGTGGTCAACGACGACGTCGTGAGCGCGCAGGATCTCGACAGCCGTCTGCAGCTCGTGATGGTCAGCAGCGGCATCCCGGACAGCCCCCAGGCGCGAGAGCGCCTGGCCCCGCAGGTGCTGCGCGGCCTGATCGAGGAGACGCTGCAGCTGCAGGAGGCGAGCCGCCTCGACATCGCGGTGTCGGAGGAGGAGGTCCAGCGCGCGCTGCAGAACATTGCGCAGCGCAACAACCTCACCGTCGAGCAGATGCGCGACTTCCTGGTCGCCAACGGCGTCCAGCTCGACACGCTGATGCGTCAGCTGCGCGCCCAGATCGCCTGGGTCAAGGTCGTGAACCGCCAGATCAGGCCCCGGGTGAGCGTCACCGTGGATCAGCTCGAGCTCGCGGTGCAGGAAGCGCAGCGGAACCTCGGCCAGCCCGAGTATCTGCTTTCCGAGATCGTCCTGCCGGTGGACAACCCGGAGCAGGAGGTGGCGGTCGCGAACGATGCGACGCGGCTGGTGCAGACCGTGCGCGAGGGGGCGAGCTTCGATTCCCTGGCCCGCCAGGTATCCGTGGCGGCGAGCGCCGAGCGGGGCGGCGACGTGGGCTGGGTGTCGGCGGCCGCGATCCCGCCCGAGCTCTTGGGTGCGCTCGAGGCGCTGGCTCCGGGCGAGATCTCGCCGCCGATCCGCTCGTCGGTCGGCTACCACGTCTTCTGGCTGCGCGAGCGGCGCATCGCGCGCCCGCAGCTCGGGGACGATGCGGCCGGCGTCGAGGTCAGGCTGACGCAGATCCTGTTCCCCGTGAACGGCAACACCGAACCCGAAGAGCTGAGCCAGGTGCGCGCGCAGGCGGCGGGCCTGCGCGAGCGGCTGAACGATTGCGGGGCCATGATCGAGGTCGCCGACGAGCTCGCAGCGCCTGCTTCCGGCGAGCTCGGCTGGCTCAGGATCGGCGATCTGCCGCCGGAGCTCGGTCAGGCGGTTCTGGAGCTTGCGGTCGGCGAGGTCAGCCCGCCCCTCGAAGGCCCCGCCGGCATTCACCTCCTGATGGTCTGCGAGCGGCGCGACCCGGGCCAGACCGACGCGCAGCCCTCGCCCGAGCGCGACGAGATCGCGGAGCGCCTCGAGAACGAGCGCATCGAGCGGCTGGCCCGACGCTATCTGCGCGACCTCCGCGCGCAGGCGTTCGTCGAGGTCCGCATCTGAAGGAACCCAGCCCCGATCTCGCGCCGCTGCGGGCGGTCATCCAGCGCTACGGGCTGCGCGCCGACAAGCGGCTCGGCCAGCACTTCCTGCTCGATCCGAACATCCTGGCCAGGATCGCGGCGGCCGCGGGCGACCTCGCGGGTCGGGCCGTGCTCGCGGTCGGCCCGGGCCCGCGGGGCCTCACCCGCGCCCTGCTCGCGACCCGCGCGCGCCGGGTGATCGCGGTCGAGCGCGACCCGAGGTGCATTGCCGCGCTCGGCGAGCTCGCGGCCCACGCCGGCGACCGGCTCGAGATCATCGAGGCCGACGCGCTCGCGCTCGATCTCGCCCGGCTCGGCGAGGCGCGCGTCACGATCGTCGCCAACCTGCCCTACAACGTCGGCACCCAGCTGCTGCTCAATTGGCTCGACCACCTGGACCGCATCGAGGCGATGATCCTGATGTTCCAGCAGGAGGTCGCCGATCGCCTGCTCGCGCGGCCGGGCACCGGGGCGTACGGCAGGCTCTCGGTGCTGGTGCAGTGGCTGTGCGAGGTGCGGCGCGTGATGCAGCTGCCCGCGGGCGCGTTCGTGCCGCCGCCCAAGGTCGCCTCCAGCCTGGTCGAGCTGATCCCAAGGGCCACGCCGGCAGCACCCGCCGACAGGCGCACGCTCGAGCGGGTGCTCGCCGCCGCCTTCGGGCAGCGGCGCAAGATGCTGCGCTCGAGCCTGAAGAGCCTCACCCCGGCGCCGGAGCGGCTGCTCGAAGCCGCCGGTATCCCGCCATCCTGGCGCGCCGAGCAGGTGGACGTCGAAGGCTTCTGCCGGCTCGCTCGAGCCTACGACGCGCTGCGCGCGGCCGAGCCGGGCCGGGCCTAGTGCCCGCCCCGGAGCTCGCGCACGAACTCCGCCAGCCCGATCTGCCGCGAGCGCCGCAGACGCTCCGCGGTCAGGATCGCGCGCACGCGATCCAGGCTTTCCTCGACATTGCGATTGATCAGCACGTAGTCGTAGCCGTCGTAGCGGGTGATGTCGACCGTGGCCTGGGCGAACCGCGTGCGCACCACCTCTTTGGAATCCTGCGCGCGGGCGCGCAGGCGGCGCTCAAGCTCGGCCATCGACGGCGGCAGGATGAAGATGCTGACCATGTCCTCGCCGGCGACCTCGCGCAGCTGCTGGGCGCCCTGCCAGTCGATATCGAAGAGGACGTCGCGGCCCTGGGCGAGCGCCGCCTCGACATTGGCCCGCGGTGTGCCGTAGCCGTGCTCGTAGACCTCGGCGTGCTCGAGCAGCTCGCCACCCCGGATCATCTCCTCGTAACGCGCCCGATCGATGAAGTGATAGTCGACGCCGTCTGCCTCGCCGGGGCGCTGCGGCCGGGTCGTGACCGAGACCGACAGCACCAGCGCGGGCTCCAGCTCCAGGAGGCGGCGCGCAAGCGTCGTCTTGCCCGCACCCGAGGGCGAGGACAGGACGAGCATCAGCCCCCGACGTTTGATCATCGCGTCTCCGCCGGTCGGACGCGGCAGCGATCCGGCCCTCTCTATGGCGCAAAGCCTGCCGATCTTCTAGCGTCATGATTGTGCGCGACCAAGCGTCCTCGCCGCGTTCCGTGCTCATCACCGGCGCCAGCAGCGGCGTCGGCGCGGCGCTCGCGCGCCAGTACGCGGCGGCGGGTGGCCATCTCGCACTCGGCGGGCGCGACCCGGAGCGCCTCGGGGCCGTCGTGGCCGACTGCCGCGCGGCGGGGGCCGCGACCATCCACGAATGCGTCGACGTCACCGACCGCGATGCGATGACCCGCTGGATCCAGGCGGCCGAGGTGGCCATGCCGCTCGACCTGGTGATCGCCAACGCCGGCATCTCCGGCGCGGACGCCGGTGCCAGCCCGGCCGAGCGGGCGCGCCGGATCTTCGAGGTCAACGTCGTCGGCACCCTCAACACCATCGAGCCCGCGCTCGAGCCGATGCTCGCCCGCGGCCGCGGCCAGATCGCGCTCATGAGCTCGCTCGGCAGCTTTCGCGGCATGCCGACCGCGCCCGCCTACTGCGCGAGCAAGGCCGCGGTCCGCAGCTACGGCGAGGGCCTGCGCGGCCGCCTCGCCCGGCACGGCATCGCCGTCTCGGTGATCTGCCCGGGTTTCGTGCGCACGCCCTTGACCGAGGCCAACCCGTTCCCGACGCCTCTCATCATGGAGCCTGAGCGCGCTGCCCGCATCATCAGGCGGGGCCTGGAGCGTCGCCGCGCGCGCATCGCGTTCCCGCTGCCCCTGTACCTCGCCACGCGCCTGCTCGCGGCGCTGCCACCCGCCTGGACCGACGGCCTGCTGGCTCGCCAGGCGGCGAAGGAATGAGCCGCTCAGCCGGCGGGCTCGGGCTTCTCCGGCGGCGGCGTCACCGGTCGCGGCACCTCGCCCCGCCGGATCCGACGCCAGGACGCGACGTTCCGGTTGTGCTCCTCCAGGGTCCTGGCGAAGGCGTGCCCGCCCGTGCCGTCGGCGACGAAATAGAGGTAGTCGACCTCGGCCGGGTTGAGCACGGCCTCGATCGCGGCGCGGCCGGGATTGGCGATCGGCGTCGGCGGCAGGCCCTCGATCCGATAGGTGTTGTGGGGACTGTCGTGGCCCCAGTCGCCCCGGGTGAGCTCGCGCTCCAACCGGCCCTCGCCGTTGGTCAGCCCGTAGATCACCGTCGGGTCCGACTGCAGGCGCATGTTCTGGCGCAGCCGGTTGACGAACACCGCGGCCACCTTGTCGCGCTCGCTCTCGAGCGCGGTCTCCTTGTCGACGATCGAGGCGAGCACGAGCACCTCGTCGGGGCTCGTGAACGGCAGATCCCGGTCGCGCTCGGCCCAGAGCTCGTCCAGGGTCCTGCGCATCGCCTGCTGCATGCGCTTGACCATGCCGGCCCGGCTGTCGCCGAAGGCGTAGAAGTAGGTCTCCGGCAGGAGGCTGCCCTCGGGCGGCGGGTCGGGCAGCGGACCGGTCAGGGCGTCCGCCTCATCGAGCAGGCGAAAGATCTCCGCGACGGTCAGCCCTTCGGCCACCGTGAGGCGCCGCGCCACCGTCTCGCCGCTCGCCAGCATGCCGATCACGCCGCGGGCCGTGACCTGCGCCGGGAACGCGTACTCGCCCGCCTTGAGCTCACGATCCCGCCCGAGCACCCGGACCGCCAGACGGAACATCATCGGATGGCGGATCACCCGCGCCTCGGCGAGGTGGCTGGCGATCTGCGCGACGCCGGCGCCACGCGGCAGGATCACCGTCACCTCCTCCCCGGCCGGTCCGGGCCGGTTCAGATACGCGCTCAGCTGCGTCCAGCCGGCGATCACGACGACGCCGGCGAGCGCCGCAAGCATCGCGAGCGCGGTCAAGAGCTTGAGCGCACGCGGGCTCATCACAGAAGCGCGTCTAGGTCTCGGGGGCCCGCGTCAGGATGAGCGAGGCGTTGGTCCCGCCGAACCCGAACGAGTTGGACAAGGCCGCGCGCACCTCGCGACGGCGCGCCTCGTGCGGTACGAGGTCGAGGTCGCACCCCTCCGAGGGGTTATCCAGGTTCAGGGTCGGCGGCACGATCTGGTGATAAATCGCAAGCAGTGAAAAAATCGCTTCCACACTGCCGGCAGCACCCAAAAGGTGGCCGATCGCCGACTTGGTCGACGACATGGATATCCGGTTCGCGGCCCTGCCGAACAGCCGTTTGACCGCCCCCAGCTCGATCTCGTCGCCGAGCGGCGTCGAGGTGCCGTGCGCGTTGATGTAGTCGATGTCGCCGGGCTCGAGGCCGGCACGATCGAGGGCCGCCCGCATCGAGCGGTAGCCGCCGTCGCCGTCCGGGCTGGGCGCGGTGATGTGATAGGCATCGCCCGAGAGCCCGTAGCCCACCAGCTCGGCGTAGATGCGGGCGCCGCGGGCGCGGGCGTGCTCCAGCTCCTCCAGCACGACGATGCCTGCACCCTCGCCCATGACGAAGCCGTCGCGGTCGCGATCCCAGGGCCGCGACGCCCGCTCGGGCGTGTCGTTGAAGTGGGTCGAGAGGGCACGCGCCGCGGCGAAGCCCGCGACCCCGATCCGGCAGATCGCCGCCTCGGCACCGCCGGCCACCATGACGTCGGCGTCGCCCAGCGCGATCAGCCGCGCCGCATCGCCGAGCGCATGCGCGCCGGTCGAGCACGCGGTCACGACGGAGTGGTTGGGGCCGCGGAAACCGAAGCGGATCGAGACCTGGCCGCTCACCAGATTGATCAGGGATGCCGGGATGAAGAACGGGCTGACCCGGCGGGGGCCGCGCTTCTCGAGCTCGACCGCGGTGTCGGCGATGGTGCCGAGCCCGCCGATGCCCGAGCCGATGAGCACGCCGGTGCGATTCCTGGAGGCGTCGTCCTCGGGCTGCCAGCCGGCGTCCTCGACCGCCTCTCTGGCCGCGGCCACCCCGTAGAGGATGAACGGATCGTTCTTGCGCGCCTCACGCGCCGGGAGCGCGCTCTCCGGGTCGAACGCGCCCTCCTCTTCGCCGCGCGGCACCTGCCCGGCGATCTTCGCCGGCAGATCGCTGACGTCGAACGTCTCGATGCGGCGGATGCCGCTTTGATTCTCGATCAGTCGCCGCCAGACGACGTCGACGCCACAACCAAGTGGCGTGACCAGCCCGAGACCGGTCACGACGACGCGCCTCAACTCCATACTCCCAACCTGTCGGAGACCCCGAGCGCCCTCCCGACCGGCGTCAGGTGTGCTGCTCGATGTAATTGATCGCATCCTGGATGGTCAGAATCTTCTCCGCGGCCTCGTCGGGGATCTCGCAACCGAACTCTTCCTCGAAGGCCATGACCAGCTCGACGGTATCCAGGCTGTCCGCGCCGAGATCGTCGACGAAGCTGGCGTTCTCGGTGACCTTGCCCTCGTCCACCCCAAGGTGCTCGACGACGATCTTCTTGACGCGCTCGGCAGTGTCGCTCATCGGGGAAGTCCCTCGGTTAATCCAGCCCAGGCTTCAACCGTATCCGTCACCGGCCCCGCGCGACGCACCTGGGCGTCGTCGCGACGTTTCGTAGCACAGTCCCGCTCAGGTTGACTAGGCGTTAACGCCACAGCTCGAGGTCGGGTCCCGCGCGGCGTGCGCAGGCTCACAACATGGCCATGCCGCCGTTGACGTGCAACGTGTGGCCGGTGACGTAGCCGGCCTCCTCGCTCGCGAGATAGGCTACGGCCGCGGCGACGTCGGCGCCCGTGCCCAGGCGCCCGGCGGGGATTCGCTCGAGGAGCCGGGCTCGCTGCGCCGTCTCGAGCGCATCGGTCATCGGCGTCTCGATGAAGCCGGGGGCGACGCAGTTCACGGTGATGCCGCGGCTCGCCACCTCGGCCGCCAGCGCCTTGGTCATGCCGATCAGGCCGGCCTTCGCCGCCGCGTAGTTCGCCTGACCCGGATTGCCGGTCACGCCGACGATCGAGGTGATGTTGACGATGCGGCCGAAGCGCCGCTTCATCATGCCGCGCAGCGCGCTCCGGATCAGCCGGAAGCCGGCGGACAGATTGACGTCGAGGACCGTCTGCCAGTCCTCGTCCTTGAGCCGGAGCGCCAGGTTGTCGCGGGTGAGGCCGGCGTTGTTGATCAGGATGTCGAGGCCGCCGTCCGTCTCGGCGGCCCTGCCCAGCTGCTCGGCCGCCTGCGGGTCGGCGAGCTCGGCCACCTGCACCCGCGCCCGCTCGCCCAGCTCGTCCCGGAGCGCGTCCAGCGCTTCGCGCCGCCGCCCGGCGAGAACGACCGCGGCACCCTGCGCGTGCAGCCGGCGCGCGATCGCGCTGCCGATGCCGCCCGAGGCGCCGGTCACGAGCGCGGTCCGGCCGCTCAGATCCAGCATGCCTGCGCTCCCGGGTGCGAGCCCTTGATCATGCTTGCGCGCCGAGCCAGGCGTCGATCTCCTCGGACGTGCCCAGCGCCGTGGCCGTGACCGCGGGCAGAGTGCGCTTGGCGAGACCCGAGAGGACCCGGCCGGCGCCCAGCTCGACGATCGTGTCGACCTCGCGCTCGGCCATCGCGAGCAGGCTCTCGCGCCAGCGCACCCGGGCGGTCACCTGCTCGACCAGGCACCGCTCGAGCATTCCCGGATCGGCCTCCGGCGCGGCGCCGACGTTGGTCACCACCGGCACGACCGGCGCCTCCAGGGCGATGTCGTCGAGCGCTGCGGCCACGGCTTCAGCCGCGGGTGACATGAGCCGGCAGTGGAAGGGCGCGCTCACCGCGAGCAGCATGCTGCGCCTGGCGCCGCGCTCGCGCGCCAGCTCGACCGCGCGCTCGACCGCGGCTTTGGCGCCGCTCACCACGACCTGGCCGGGCGCGTTGTCGTTGGCGACATCACACACGCCGACCGCGGACGCTTCGGCCGCGATCGCCTCGACGTCGGCGAGATCCATGCCCAGGATCGCCGCCATCGCGCCCTCGCCCACCGGCACCGCCGCCTGCATGGCGCGCCCGCGCAGCCGCAGCAGCCGCGCTGCGTCCGCGAGCCCGAGCGCGCCCGCCGCCGCGAGCGCCGAGTATTCGCCCAGCGAATGGCCGGCGACGAAAGCGCAGAGATCCTCGATCCGCCCGCCGCTCCTCGCCTCCAGCGCGCGCAAGGCCGCGAGCGAGGTCGCCATGAGCGCCGGCTGCGCGTTCTCGGTCAGGCGCAGCCGCTCCTCGGGACCTTCGAAGATCAAGGTCGAGAGCGGCTCGTCCAGCGCGTCGTCCACGGCTTCGAAGACGGCGCGCGCCGCGGCGACGCCCTCGTAGAGCGCCCTGCCCATACCCACGACCTGCGAGCCCTGCCCTGGAAAAACGAACGCGGTCGTCATATCTGTCGCTGCATGGCTCCGAAGGGGCGGCGGCGGCCAAGGTGATAGCGAGTGAAGCCGCGCTGTCAAGCGCGCTTGCCGCAAGGCACTTTTCTTGTATAGTCCGCCTCCAAATTCGAACGGCCAGACCAGACCGCGAGCGGATCGGGCGGGATTACGATCCGCGGTGGTCTTTTCGCGTTCCCATGTTTCGAACCAGCCCGAGGAGTTGCGACCGCGATGCGGTGCTACGAGCACACCTTTATCGGCCGCCAGGACCTGTCCGCGCAGCAGGCCCAGGCGCTGGCCGAGACCTATGCGAGCCTGGTCGCCGAGCAGGGCGGCGAGGTGACCAAGAACGAGTACTGGGGCCTGCGCAATCTGGCCTACAGGATCAAAAAGAACCGCAAGGGCCACTATCTCCACTTCAACATGCGGGCGCCGGCCGCCGCGGTGGACGAGCTCGAGCGGCAGGAGCGGCTGAACGACGACGTGCTCCGCTATCTGACGGTCAAGGTCGACGAGCTGGACGAGAAGCCGTCGATTCAGGCGCAGGTGCGCAGCTCGCGCGAGGAGCGCTCGCGCCGGCACGACGACGACCGGCCGCGGCGGAGCCACGACGACGACCGGCCGCGGCGCTCGTACGAGGAAGGCAGGCGCGGCGGCGAACGGGCTCCTGAGGCCGCGCCGGCCGAAGGCGCCGAGTGAGGTGAGCGATGGCAGAGCAGCAATCGGGCGGCACCGAGCAGCGTGAGCATGCCGAGCCGCAGCGCTACGAAGGGCGGGAGCGGCACCATCATCGATCGGGGGAGCCGCCCACGATCACGATCCGGCGGCCGTTCTTCCGCCGACGCAAGTCGAGCCCGTTCGCCAGCAAGGACGCGCCGCCGATCGATTACAAGGACGTGAAGCTGCTGCAGCGCTTCGTCTCCGAGCGGGGCAAGATCGTGCCGCGCCGGATCACGGCGGTCACGGCCAAGGAGCAGCGGGAGCTCGCGCAGGCGGTCAAGCGGGCGCGCATCCTGGGGCTGTTGCCCTTCGTCAGCTGAGCGGCGCAGGCTCCAGCCCGCAGCACCGGTCGATCGATGCCCCATCCGGCCGCGCTCGCCGTTCTGGCCGGCCTGCTCAGCAGCGCGCTGTTCGTCTCGCTGCTGACCGGTTTCCCGGTGGTGGTGATGCTCGCCTATTTCGTTCAGCTGCCGCTCGTGTTCGTGGGGCTGACGAGCGGCGTCGCCGGCTCGGTGATCGCGGGTGCCACCGGTGTGGTCGTGGTCGGCCTGATCGCGGGGCTGATGGCGGCGGCGATGTACGGGCTCGTGCAGGCGCTGCCGGCGGCGTTGGTGGCCCGCCAGCTGCTCCTCTCACGGCAGAGCGACGGCCAGGTGGAGTGGTACCCGCCGGGCCTGCTGCTGGCCCAGCTGACGGGGTTCGCGGCCCTGGCGTTGGCCCTGGCGTTCTTCGTCCTGCTCGGGCAGCCGGGTGGGCTGCAGGGTGCGATCGAGGCGTTCCTGAGCGCGGCGCTCGAAGGGCTGGGCCAGACCGAGGAGGCGCCGGCCGAGTTCGGGCGCTGGCTGTTCCTGTTCCCCGGGTTCATGGGCGCGTCGTGGATCGTGATGGTGGTGATCAACGCGGTGCTGGCGCAGTCGTTCGCCGTGCGCATGGGCTGGAACCGGCGGCCGACGCCGGGCTTCAGCGACCTCGAGCTGCCCTGGTGGCTGTGGCCGATGATCGGCGTCGCCGCGTTCCTGTCGCTCCTCGGCGACGGCGGGCTGGGCTTCCTCGGTCGCGCGACGCTGATCGTGCTGGTGGTGCCCTACGTCTTTTTGGGCCTCGCGGTGCTGCACACGCTGGCGCATCGCTGGACCCACCCCGGGCTGGCGCTGATCGCCGTCTACGGCTCGATCGTGATCCTCGGCTGGCCGATCCTGGTGGTGCTGCTGCTCGGGTTCGTCGAGGACTGGGCCGGGCTGCGCCGCCGGTTCACCTGAGTTTTGATTGAGATCCCGACCGGAGTAGGTTCGATGCAGGTAGTCTTGTTGGAGCGGGTCGAAAAGCTGGGTCAGATGGGCGACGTCGTGAACGTGAGGAACGGCTTCGCGCGCAACTATCTGGTGCCGCAGGGCAAGGCCATGCGCGCGACCAAGGCCAATCTGGCCGAGTTCGAGCGCAGGCGGGTGCAGCTCGAGGCCGCCAATCTGAAGCGCAAGGAAGAGGCCCAGGGTCTGGTCGGCCGCATCGACGGGCGCACCGTGGTGGTGGTCCGCCAGGCGGGCGAGGGCGGCCAGCTCTACGGCTCCGTCAACGCGCGCGACGTCGCCGAGGCCCTGACCGCCGAGGGCGTCTCGATCGAGCGGCACCAGGTTCGCCTCGAGCAGAGCATCAAGACGCTCGGCATGCACCCGGTGCGCATCGCCCTGCACCCCGAGGTCCACGTGCAGGTCACGGTGAACGTCGCGCGCTCGCCCGAGGAGGCGCAGATGCAGGCCGACCCCGAGCTCGCGGCTGCGGCGGCGGCCGCCGAAGCCGCCGAGGCGGCCGAGGCCGCGCTCGAGTTCGAGCTGGGTGCCCCGCCCGAGGGCGAGGAGCTGTGATCGGCCGCGAGTGCAGTGCACCCATGGCGTTCGGCAGCGCGAAAAAGGGGTTGGCTTGGCCGAGGCGTTCTGATCTACCTCAAAGCCTGGGCAGATGAAGGGGCCGGGACCGGAGATGGCTGTCGCGCGATCCACCAGCACCGAGAACGGCAAGAAGGTGGCGGTCGTCAAGAAATACGCCAACCGACGGCTGTACAACACCGCCACGAGCAGCTACGTCACGCTCGACGAGCTGAGCAAGATGGTGCGCATCGGCCAGGATTTCGTCGTCTACGACGCCAAGACCGGGGAGGATCTGACCCGCTCCGTGCTCACGCAGATCATCCTCGAGGAGGATGGCAAGGGCCGCAACCTCTTGCCGATCAGCTTCCTGCGCCAGGTGATCGGCTTCTACGACGACAGTCTGCGCGCGTTCTTGCCCCGCTACCTCGAGCTCAGCATGGAGAACTTCGCACGCAATCAGGAGCAGATCCGCCGCTATATCGAGGGCACCTTCGGCAGCTTCTTCCCCATGGGGCAGTTCGAGGACATGGCGCGCCAGAACATGGCCCTGTTCCAGCGCGCCGCCAACATGTTCACGCCGGTGCCCGGCTCGGACGAGTGCGCGCAGAGCCAGCGCCAGGGTGACCAGCCCGACGCCGCAGCGCCGGTTGCCGCGGCGCCGGAGCCGCCGATGGACACCTCGAAGGAGATCCGGGAGCTGAACGAGAAGATCGAGGCGCTCGAGCGGCAGCTGGGCGAGCTGGTCGAGGCGAAGCGGGACGAGCGCTGAGCTAAGCTTCGATCCAGCCGGTGCCGTCGGCCCAGAACGTCTCGTCCTGCCACGGCTCGCCGACCGGCACGGCGCAGGCGACGAGTGCCAGCGATGCGGATCCGGCAAGGGTCGCGCCGAGCGCCACCTGAGCGGCCCCCGAGAGGACCTCGCGACGGGTGAGGAACCGGGGCTCCTCGCGTCGGGTCGGCCGCCCGGCCGAGTTGGGCGCCAAAGCTTCGCTCACCCCGGCTCCCTTCCAAGCGTGTAGAACTCGTCGTTCGGGCGCATGCTGGTCAGCTGCGCCATGCGGTTCGACAGGGCGAACAGCGCCGTGATCGCGCCGATGTCCCAGACGTCCTCGCGCGAGAAGCCCTGCGCGAGCAGCCCTTCGATGTCCTCGTCGTCGAACGCCTCGGGCGTGCGCGCGAGCTTCGAGGCGGCATCGAGCATGGCGCGCTGACGCGCCGTGAGCGGCGCCTTGCGGTGGTTGATCGCCACCTGATCGCCCAGCCGCGGATCCTTCGAGAAGAGGCGCAGCAGCGCACCGTGCGCGATCACGCAGTACGTGCACTGGTTGGCGGCACTGGTCGCGACTACGATCATCTCCTTCTCGGCCTTGGACAGCCCGCCTTCGCGCAGCATGAGCGCGTCGTAATAGGCGAAGAACGCGCGAAACTCGTCCGGCCGCCGCGCGAGCGCGAGGAACACGTTGGGGATGAACCCGGTCTTTTGGCGCACGACGTCGATGCGCGCCCGCATGTCCTCGGGCAGGTCCTCGAGCGCGGGGACCTCGAAGCTGCTGATCGGCACATCGCCGATCGGAGCGAGACGGTTGCCGGCCCGCGCGCTCATCGGGAGTAGGTGATGTAGTTGCTCCAGTACCGCTCCAGTGCGTTCAACACCTGATTGGTGGACGCCAACTGGTCGTTGGAGACGACGTCGCGCTCGAGCTCCGTCGCGTTGTTCTGATAGAGCTCGTCGATGCGCTCGCACAGCTCGAGCCCCTTCTCCGACACCTTCACCCGGGTCATGCGGCGGTCGTGCGGCGAGCGCTCCTGCATCAGGTAGCCGTTCTCGACCAGTTTCTTGACGTTATAGGAGACGTTGGAGCCCAGATAATAGCCACGCGCCGTCAATTCGCCGACCGTCAGCGTTTCACTGCTGATGTTCGACAGAATCAACGTCTGGACGTTGTTGATGTCCTCTATCCCTAGTCGGTCGAGCTCCGTCTTGATGACATCGAGAAACCGACGGTGGAGGCGCTCGATCAAGCGGATCGTTTCTAGGTAGCTCTCTTTCACGGTTGCCTCGACGAGTCTCTGGCCTCGGTACCAGCTGCTAACGAATAACGAGCATGTCGGCGGCCGCTTTGCAACCCAAGTTTATATAGCATGCCGTGGTTTACACCTCACCGCCCAGCATCTTGATGATGCCGGAAAAGTCCATGCCGCCGTGTCCGCCGCCTGCGAACAGCGCATAGAGGCTGCGCGCCTGCGCGCCCATCGGCGTGGCCACGTCGGCGGCGAGCGCGGCGTCCTGGGCGAGCCGGAGATCCTTCGCCATCATCGCCGCCGTGAAACCGGGTCGATAATCGCGATTTGCGGGCGAGCTCGGCACCGGGCCCGGCACCGGGCAGTAGCTCGTGAGCGACCAGCACTGGCCCGAGGACTGGCTGCTGACCTCGAACAGCTTCTCGGCCGCGAGCCCCAGCCGCCGCGCGAGCACGAACGCCTCGCAGACGCCGATCATCGAGACGGCGAGGATCATGTTGTTGCAGATCTTGGCCGCCTGACCGTTGCCCGAGGGGCCGGTGTGCACCACCGCCTTGCCCAGTCGTTCCAGCACCGGCCGGGCGCGCGCCACGCCTGCCTCGCTGCCGCCGACCATGAAGGTGAGCGTGGCATTCTCCGCACCCGCGACCCCGCCGGAGACCGGTGCGTCCAGCACCTCGAGGCCACGCTCGCCCGCCGCCCGGTCGACCTCGCGCGCCGTCGCCACGTCGATGGTCGAGCAGTCGATCAGGAGCGCGTCCGGGCGCGCGCGCGCGATCACGCCGTCCTCGCCGAGGTAGACGCCCCGAACGTGCCGACCTTCCGGCAGCATCGTGATCACGATCTCCGCGGCCGCGGCCGCTTCCGCTGCCGAAGGCGCGGACCTGGCGCCCGCCGCCACGGCGTGCTCGACGGCGCTCGCAACCACGTCGAAGGCATGCAGCTCATGGCCCGCGCCGATCAGATTGCGCGCCATGGGCAAACCCATGTTGCCCAGCCCGATGAACGCGATGACCGCCATGCCGAGGCCCTCCCCGAACCCGTTCTCAGCCGATACCGCCCAGCGGCAGGTCGCCTTGCGGCAGCGGCGCAAAATACGCGTCCACGTCCGCCGGCTCGACGTCGCTCAGGCGCGCGGGACGCCAGCGTGGCTGGTTGTCCTTGTCGATGATGAGCGCTCGCACCCCTTCCCGGAAATCATGCCCGGCCATGAAGCGGTGGACAAGCCGGTATTCCAGGCGCATGGCCGCATTGAATTCGAGCCCGGCGCCCTCCCGCAGCTGGCGGAACGCCACCGCGAGGCTGGTCGGCGACTTGGTCTCGAGCTGCTCGAGCTGCCGCTTGCCCCAGCCCGAAGGCTCCTCGGCCAGCGCATCGAGCACCGCGGGCAGGCGGTCCTGCCCGAAGCACGCATCGATGCGCTCGCGCTGCTCCGGCAGCCGGG
The DNA here is from genome assembly GCA_964644915.1 of uncultured Geminicoccaceae bacterium. Taxonomy (GTDB): domain Bacteria; phylum Pseudomonadota; class Alphaproteobacteria; order Geminicoccales; family Geminicoccaceae; genus CAZXYL01. The sequence continues at coordinate 9,014 of CAZXYL010000761.1, read as the reverse complement.
GCGCCCCCGGATCGCGCTGGAAACGGCGCAGCACCTCATCGACCGCCGCATGGGCATCGCCCGAGAGATCCGCCTCAGCCAGCGCCGTCTCCAGGTCTGCGAGCCGGTCCCCGGGCACGTGATGGGTGCCGGCGCCCGCGTAGAGGCAGTCGGCAGCGTCGAGGCGCGTGCCGGTCAGCCCGAGAAACATCCCGATCGCCCCGGGCAGCCGCGGCAGGACCCAGGTGGCGCCGACATCGGGGAACAGACCGATGGCGGTCTCCGGCATGGCGAACACGGTCCGCTCCGTCACGACGCGGTGCGAGCCGTGGACGGAGACCCCGACGCCGCCGCCCATGGTGATGCCGTCCAGGAGCGCCACGTAAGGCTTGCGGAAATGGTGCAGGCGCGCGTTCATCGGATATTCGAGGGCGTAGAACTCGGCCGCCGCTGCGGGCCCCTGCGTGGTCAGCACCTCGTGGAGGCGGCGGATGTCGCCGCCGGCGCAGAACGCCCGCTCGCCGGCCCCCTTGATCAGCACGGCGTGGACCCGCGGATCGCTCTGCCACTCCCGCAGCCCGTCGTCCAGAACCTCGCACATATGGACGCTCAAGGCGTTCAGCGCCCGCGGGCGGTTCAAGGTCACCACCATAAGGCCGCCGCGCCGCTCGAGCACGATCTCGTCGCCGACGTTCATTGCACTCCGCACGGTGGCCATCCGCATGGCACGCCGGGCCTACACCTCGAGCAGGCGGCGCGCGATGATGACGCGCATGATCTCGTTGGTGCCTTCGAGGATCTGATGGACCCGGACGTCCCTTAGGTAGCGCTCGATTTCCTGGTCGCTCATATAGCCATAGCCGCCATGCAACTGCAAAGCGTCGTTGCACACGCCGAACGCAACGTCGGTGGCAAAGCGCTTGGCCATCGCGCAAGCCATGGTGGCTTCGGGCGCTTTGGCGTCGAGCTCGGTCGCGGCGCGCCAGACCATGAGCCGCGCCGCCGCGAGCTCGGTCGCCATGTCGGCGAGGCGGAACTGCAGCGCCTGGAACTCGGCCAGGCGCCGGCCGAACTGCCGCCGCTCCAGCAGGTAAGCCCGCGCCTTCTCGTAGCAGGCGCGCGCGCCGCCCAGCGCGCAGGCGGCGATGTTGACGCGCCCGCCGTCAAGCCCGGCCATCGCGATCCTGAAGCCCTCTCCTTCCGCGCCCACCCGGTTGGCCGCGGGCACGGCGCAGGCCTCGAAGTTCACCATCGCGGTCGGCTGTGAGTGCCAGCCCAGCTTCTTCTCCTGCTTGCCGAAGGAGAGGCCGGGCGCATCCCGCTCGACCACGATGCAGCTGATGCCATGCGGCCCCGCGCCGCCCGTGCGCACCATGCAGGCGTAGAGGTCGCTCGAGCCCGCGCCCGAGATGAACGCCTTGCTGCCGTTCAGGACATAGGAATCGCCCCGGCGCTCGGCCCTGGTCACGAGGTTCGCGGCATCGGAGCCGGCACCCGGCTCGGTCAGGCAGTAGCTCGAGAGCCATTCCATGCTCGCAAGGCGCGGCAGCCAGCGCGCGCGCTGCTCGTCCGTGGCGAACGCGTCGATCATCCAGGCGACCATGTTGTGGATCGAGATGTAGGCTGCGGTCGAGGTGCAGCCGGCCGCCAGCTCCTCGAAAATGATCGCCGCGTCGAGCCGCGAAAGCCCGGCGCCGCCGTGTTCCTCGCCGATGTAGATGCCGCCGAAGCCGAGCTCGGCACCCGCGCGCAGCGTCGCGACGGGGAACTCGCAGGCCTCGTCCCACGCCGCGGCGTGCGGCGCCATCTGCTCGGCCGCGAACTGGCGCGCCATGTCCTGGAACGCCCGCTGTTCCTCGCTCAGCTCGAAGTCCATGGCTCGCGTCACTCCATCGCCGCCTCGCGAGCGACGGCTACGCCCGTCCTCGCCCTCGATCAAGACACGAGGGGCAATGGTCGTCACGGGTGTGCCATCTCTCATGGAACCGTTATAAGACCATTTTGCGGAACCATCTCGGGTGCATGTTCATGTCTCGCCCGCTCCATCCCCCCGTATGCGCGCCGTTTCCCGCGACCCGTCTGCGCCGTAACCGGCGCGATGCCTGGTCCAGGCGACTGGTCGCCGAGAGCCGGCTCGATGTCGGCGATCTGATCTGGCCGGTCTTCGTGCTCGAAGGCGAGGGCCAGCGCGAGCCCGTGGCCTCGATGCCCGGCGTCGAGCGGCTCTCGATCGATCAGCTGCTGCTGGCGCTCACGGAAGCCCAGGGCCTCGGCATCCCCGCCGTGGCACTGTTTCCCGTGACGCCGCCCGAGCACAAGAGCGAGGACGGTGCCGAGGCCACCAATCCGGACAGCCTGATCTGCCGGGCGGTACGCGCCGTGAAGGCGGCGCTACCCGAGCTCGGCGTCATCTGCGACGTGGCGCTCGACCCCTACACCACGCACGGCCACGACGGCCTGCTCGAGGACGGCGAGGTCCACAACGATGCCACGCTCGCCGTGCTCGCCCGCCAGGCGCTGGTCCAGGCCGAGGCGGGCTGCGATGTGATCGCGCCCTCGGACATGATGGACGGGCGCATCGGCGTCATCCGGCGCACGCTCGACGAGGCCGGCTTCAGCCAGACCCGGATCCTGTCCTACGCGGCCAAGTACGCCTCCAGCTTTTACGGGCCCTTCCGCCACGCGGTGGGCTCCTCGGCCGCGCTCGGCAAGAGCGGCAAGGAGACCTACCAGATGGACCCCGCGAACTCGGACGAGGCGCTGCGCGAGGTGGCGCTCGACCTCGCCGAGGGCGCGGATATGGTGATGGTGAAGCCGGGCATGCCGTATCTGGACGTGGTCCGCCGCGTCAAGGACGCCTTCGCCGTGCCGACCTTCGCCTATCAGGTCAGCGGCGAGTACGCGATGATCCAGGCCGCGGCCCGGCAGGGTTGGCTGGACGGCGAGCGCGCGATGCTGGAGGCGCTGCTCGGGTTCAAGCGGGCGGGGGCCGACGGCATTCTCACCTACGCGGCGCTCGAGGTGGCGCGACGGCTGCGCGGCTGAGGGCGGGCTACGAGTTCAGCCAGTCCCGTACCAGCGCGATCTGATCGTCCGCCATCAGCGCCGGGGCGTGCCCGATGCCGGGCAGCTCCACGAGTTCCGCCCTGGGGCCGCGTTCGGTCATCTCGCGGGCCGTGTCGGGCAGGAGGAGATCGCTCAGGGCGCCGCGGATCACCAGCACCGGGCAGCGGATCGCGTCCCACACCGGCCACAGGTCGATGTCATGGACCTCGCCTTCGCTGGTCGGCAGGGCCAGGCGCTGGTCGTAGGCGAGGCCCAGGCCGCCGTCCGCGTGCTCGCGCGCGCTATGCGTCGCCATGTGGCGCCACTGCTCGTCCGTGAGCGGGCCGAAGCCGCGGTGGACCTGGCGCAGGTGCGCTTCCAGCTCGGCGAAGTCGACGAAACGCAAATCGCGGCCGAGATAGTTGCTGATGTACTCGAGCGCGGCCTTGGGCAGGAACGGGCCGACGTCGTTCAGTACCAGACGGCGGATCGGGCTCGATTCCGTGGCCGCGACCCCCATCCCGATCAGGCCGCCCATCGAGGTCCCGATCCAGTCCACCTGCGCCAGCTCCAGCTTCTGCATCAGCTGCAGCATGTGGGCGACGTAGGTCGGGATCGCGTAGTGCGACGGGTCCTGCAGCCAGTCGCTCAGACCGCGGCCGATCACGTCCGGGCAGATCACGCGCGCATCCTGAGCCAGCACCGCGGCCAGGTGGTCGAAATCGCGCCCGCTGCGCGTCAGCCCGTGAACGCAGACGACGGCCCGGCTGGCCCTCGGATCGCCCCAGTCGGCGAAGCTCAGGCCGTAGCGGCCGTCGGGACCCTCGACCTCGATGCGGCGAATCTGCATGGCTGCTCCCGGCGGATCGGCCCACTGCCGCCTGTCCGTTAGCCAGCCGCGCGGCCGCCGTCAACAGCCCGGCGGGATCCGAGCATCCTTTGCTGCTGCAGCCGGCCTTGAAAAGCGGCGGCCAGTTCGCCTCTTTATTGGCTTCGCTGTTCGTCGGGTAGCTCTTCGGCGCGCGACCCGCTCGAGAAGACGGAGCCATATGCCACCGGTCGATCCGACGTGGGAGATGTGGGCGACGCTCGTGCTGAGCGCCGCCGCGATCGTCGCCTACGCGTCGGAGCGGGTGTCGGTGGAGCTGACGGCGGTCGGCATCCTCGGCTTTCTGCTCCTGATCTTCCACATGAGCGGCCTCGTGCGGCCCGGCGATCCCCTGCTCGGGCCGGGGGAGATCCTGGCCGGGTTCGCGAGCCCGGCGCTGATTGCGGTCAGCGCGCTGCTCGTGGTCGGCCAGGCGATGATCGCGACCGGGGCGCTCGAGGGGGTGGCGCGGCTCCTGTTCTGGGCCTCGCGCGGCAGCTTCAACCGGGCGCTGGTGCTGAGCTTCAGCGGCATCGCCGGGATGAGCGGATTCCTGAACAACACCCCGGTCGTCGTGATCTTCATCCCGATTTTGCGCTCGCTCGCCGAGCGCTATGGCCGCTCGGCCGGCGCGGTGATGATGCCCTTGAGCTTCATCGCGATCTTGGGCGGGATGCTCACCCTGATCGGGACCTCGACCAACCTTCTGGTCTCGGGCGAGCTCGCCAGGCTCGGCCAGCGGCCGTTCGGGTTTTTCGATCTGACCGTGCCCGGGCTGGTGCTGGCCACGGTCGGCGGCGCCTACATCCTCCTCCTGCCGCGCCTGCTCCCGGCACGCGACGAAGGGGCCGGCCTGGTGACCGCGGACGGCAAGCAGTTCATCGCCGAGCTCGACATCCTCGAGGGCTCGCCGCTGGTGGGCGAGACGTCGCGCGGCGGCATGTTTCCCGGCCTCGCGAGCCTCACCGTGCGCCTGATCCAGCGCGGCGAGCGCACCATCCTGCCGCCGTTCGAGAACGTCACCCTCGAGTCCGGCGACATCCTGATCGTGGCCGCGACGCGCAAGGTCCTGACCGAGATGGTGGCCAAGAACCCGGTCCATCTCCTGCGCACCCCGAGCGGCCGGGACGATCACGTCGCGGGCGCGGAGCCGGGCGAGCTGATGCTCGCCGAGGCCATGATCAGGCCCGCCTCGCGCATGATCGGCCAGACGCTGGAGCTCACCAACTTTCCCGGGCGCAGCCGCTGTGCCGTGCTCGGGATCCAGCGGCGCGCGCGCATGCTGCGCACGCGGCTGCACGATCTGCCGCTCGAGCCGGGCGACGTGCTCCTGCTGGTCGGCCGCCAGGACGCGATCGAGCGGCTGCGCGCCAATCCCGACGTGCTGCTCATGGAATGGTCGGCGAGCGAGATGCCGCTGATCCATCGGGCGCCGCTCGCGCTCGCCATCTTCGCCGCGATCGTGCTGCCGGCAGCGCTCGATCTGGTGCCGATCGTCATCACGGCGGTGCTCGGCGTAGTGGCGCTGATTGCCACGCGCTGCATCAACGTCCGCCAGGCGGCGCGCGCGGTCGACCGGCAGATCGTGCTCATCATCGCCTCGGCGCTGGCACTCGGCACCGCGCTCGAGGCGACCGGCGGTGCTGCCTATCTGGCCGGGCAGGTGCTGGAGCTGATGGCCGGCGCGCCGCCCGCCGCGGTCCTCTCGGTGCTCTTCCTCATGGTCGCGGCGCTGACCAACGTGCTGACCAACAATGCCGCGGCGGTGCTGTTCACGCCGATCGCGGTCAACATAGCGGCGAAGCTGGGCGCCGACCCCTTCCCCTTCGCGCTTGCGGTGGCGCTCGGCGCGAGCTGCGCGTTTGCGACCCCGATCGGCTATCAGACCAATCTTCTGGTCATGGGTGCCGGGCACTACCGGTTCGGCGATTTTCTGCTCGCCGGGACGCCCTTGGTGTTCATCGTCTGGCTCGCCTTTTCCTTGTTCGTGCCCTGGTGGTACGGGCTATGATCACTCGGGCAAGGGCACGAGGGCCGCGATGAAGCTGTACTTCAGCACAGAGCTGGCGCCCTGCCCGTATCTCGAGGGCCGGCTCGAGCGCCGCTTGGTCACGGCAATGGCCGGCGCCGGCGTCGATGCGCGCCACGATCAGCTGATGCGCGCCGGCTTCCGCCGCTCCCAGCGCTACGCCTATCGCCCGGTCTGCCCCTCCTGCCAGGCCTGCGTGCCGGTGCGGATCCCCGTCGCGAGCTTCCGGCTCGGCCGGGCCTGGCGGCGGATCCTGCGCCACAACGCCGACCTGGTCGTGGCCGAGCGCCCGCCGATGGCGACCGAGGAGCAGTTCGCCCTGTTCCGGCGCTACCTGGCCGGGCGCCACAACGACAGCGGCATGGCCGACATGGCCTGGGAGGATTACCAGGCGATGGCGGGCGACACGCCGGTGACCAGCGTGCTCGTGGAGTGGCGCCGGCCGGACGGCCGGCTGATGGCGGTGAGCCTGACCGATCGGGCCCCGAGCGGCCTCTCCGGCGTCTACAAGTTCTTCGAGCCGGAGGAGCCCAGGCGCTCGCTCGGCACGCTGATCATCCTGTGGCACGTGCAGCGGGCGCGCGAGCTCGGCCTGCCCTACGTTTATCTCGGCTATTGGATCGCGCAGAGCCCCAAGATGGCCTACAAGTCCCGCTTCCAGCCGCTGGAAAGGCTGACCGCCGAGGGCTGGCGGCCGTTCGCCCCCGCGGACGCATGGACTCTGTCCGAGGCGGGGGAGCAGCGCGGGCCGGAGGTCTGCGCCGCGTCCCCCTCGCCCGCACCCGGCGTGGCCGCCCGGTCGACCAAGGAGCTGTTCTGACCGGCGCCCGCGCATCCACTCGAGCGCCGTCCTCGCCATTTGGGCGCTTGCACGCGACAACGGACGAGCGCAGTTTCGACAGAATGCGACAAAAGATTTGAGAATCGCCCGGCGCGGCGCTGCCTGTGGGCGCCCGCTCAATACCGGAGGGGCTGCCATGCGAGTGCGATTCTGGGGCACTCGTGGCTCGATCGCGAAGCCCGGCTCAAGTACCGCGCGATACGGTGGCAACACCTGCTGCGTCGAGGTCAGGACAGCGGCCGGCACGCTTGTAGTGCTCGATTGTGGAACCGGAGCGCATGATCTGGGTCAGGCACTCCTTGCGACAGAACCGCAACCCCTGCGCGGTCACATCCTGATCACCCACACCCACTGGGATCATATCCAGGGCATACCATTCTTCGCCCCGCTGTTCGCGTCCGGCCACGAGTGGGACTTCTATGCCCCCCGGGGTCTGGCACAATGCCTGCGTGATACTCTCGCGGGACAGATGCAGTACACCTACTTTCCGCTGACCCTCGAGCAGCTCGGCGCCAATATCCGCTACCACGACCTCGTAGAAGGCACGTTCAGAATCGGCGACGTCGAGGTCCAAACTCAATACTTGAACCACACGGCGCTGACGCTCGGTTATCGGCTGGAGGGCGACGGCGTCTGTCTCGTCTACGCGACCGACCATGAGCCTTACTCGCAGCGGCTGGCATCCGGCTGCGGCGAGATCAGCGGCCAGGACCTGCATCACGCGGAGTTTCTCGCGGGCGCGGATCTGGTCGTGCACGATGCGCAGTACACAGCCGCCGAATACCTGGACAAGGTGGGCTGGGGCCATAGCAGTCACGAGTATGCCGTGGCGGTCAGCCACCGGGCCAAAGTGAGACGGCTTGCGCTGATCCATCACGATCCGTCGCGAGACGATGATTCCCTCGATCGAACCCTCGAGACGACTCGAGCCAGACTGGCTGCAGAGGCTTCGCCGCTGGAGGTGTTCGCTGCCGCCGAGGGGCAGACCGTGGAGCTGGCGGCCGCCGTTGCCGCTCGGCGTGAGACCGTGAAGCGGTCCGCGGCCGTCGACGCGACGCGCGGGCGTGCGGTGGACGAGTTCTCGGCGGTCGCTCCGATTTCGTCCGCCGCGCAGGACCTGACGGCCCTGGTGGCCATAGCGGACCCGGTCACGGCCAGGTCCGTTTCCCAGTGCTTGTCGGCCGATGGAATCCAAGCGGCTGTCGCACCGGACTCCGATACGGCCCTGCAGATCTTCAGCTCGACACAGCCTTCCCTCGCTATTCTGGAGCAGGACCTGCCCGGCATTGGCGGCCTGGAAGTCTGTCGCGCGATACGTGACGCCCCGACCGTCGAAGCACGGCAAGTGCCCGTCATCATCCTTGCCGGAGAAGAGGATCTGGTCGCGGGCGCTGCTGCCGGCGTCACCGACTGGCTGATTCGGCCGTTCTCGAGCGTGTACGCGCGAACCCGCGTACGGGCATGGCTCCTGCGGACTCAATGCCGCTGGATGCGGCCGCCGCTGCCCGAAGACGAAGAGCGACGCCTGGCGGCGCTCCGCGGGCTCGGTGTCCTCGACACGCAGCCGGAGGAACGCTTCGATCGGCTCACGCGCCTCGCCGCCGCGCTCTTCAACGTACCGATCGCCCTCATAAGCCTCGTCGACCAGAACCGCCAGTGGTACAAGTCATGCCAGGGGACGACCACAATCGAGACCTCGCGTGAGGTCTCGTTCTGTGCCCATGCCATCCTCAGTCGCGAGGTCATGGTCGTGCCCGACACGCTGCTCGACGCGCGCTTCGCCGACAACCCTCTCGTGACCGGCGAACCTCACATCCGTTTCTATGCAGGTTACCCGATCCGGGTCTTTGGTCAGCCCGTTGGAACCGTGTGCGTTGTCGACACCCGCCCGCATCAGATCGATGATGCCGGCATCCGATGCTTGGAAGATTTAGGATTTCTCGCGCAGCAGGAGCTCACGATCGCCTCCCCTCCGAGATGAGGCGGCCAAGGCGGCATAGCCAAGCATCCGGGCGAGAGCGCCGACACCTTGCGGCAGCCAAAGGCCTTGAAGCCTGACCGGAGCATCGACAAGTCTACATGCTCCGCCCGCTGGCGGCGTTCTCGCCGCGGGACGGTGGTGATCGCAATAGCATTCTTCTGCGAGACGGCCCGCATGTGCGGACGCTACATGATGACCTCGCCGGTCGATGCCATGCAGCAGCTGTTCCGCTTCGAGGAACGGCCGAACCTGCCGCCGCGCTACAACGTGG
>CAZXYL010000760.1:0-2209 GCA_964644915.1 uncultured Geminicoccaceae bacterium | reverse complement strand
CGGTAGCGCTCGAGGACAGGTACCAGCTGGAGAGCGGCCGCGTGCTGCTCACCGGGGTCCAGGCGCTGGTGCGCCTGCCGCTGGATCAGGCCCGCCGCGACCGGGCGACCGGCCTGAGCACCGCGGGCTTCGTCTCGGGCTACCGCGGCTCGCCGCTCGGCGGCTACGACCAGCAGCTCGCCCGCGCCAAGGCGCTGCTCGACGAGCATCACATCCGGTTTCAGCCCGGCGTCAACGAGGATCTCGCCGCGACCGCGGTCTGGGGCAGCCAGCAGGTGAATCTGCACCCGGGCGCCCGGTACGACGGCATCTTCGGCATCTGGTACGGCAAGGGGCCGGGGGTCGACCGAACCGGCGACGTGTTCAAGCACGCGAACTTCAGCGGCACCTGGCGGCACGGCGGCGTGATCGCGGTCGCGGGCGACGATCTGCTCGGCAAGTCCTCGACCCTGCCGTGTCAGAGCGAGTTCGCCTTCATCGACGCCGAGATGCCGGTGCTGAGCCCGGCCGACGTTCAGGACGTGCTCGACCTCGGCCTGCACGGCTTCGCCCTCTCGCGCTTCTCCGGCCTTTGGGTCGGTATGATCGCGACCGCCGACGTGATGGACGCGACCGCCACGGTCCGCGTCGATCCCGCGCGTCCGCAGATCACCATGCCGCCGGACGACGGCGCGCCGCGCCACATCACGCTCGCGGCACTGCAGCTGCAGCACCGGCTCGCGGCCGAGGAGCGGCTGCGCCGCCTGAAGCTCCCCGCTGCGCGCGCCTACGCGCGGGTCAACAGGCTGAACCGGATCGTCCTCGACAGCCCCGCGCCGCGGATCGGCATCGTGGCCTCGGGCAAGTCGTTCGCCGACCTCTGCGAGACCCTCGATCTGCTCGGCATCGACGATGCGCTCGCCGCCCGCCTTGGCCTGCGGCTCATGAAGGTCGCCATGCCCTGGCCGCTCGAGCCCGAGAGCATGCGCGCCTTCGCCGAGGGGCTGGACTGCGTGCTCGTGGTCGAGGCCAAGCGGCCGCTGATCGAGGCCCAGCTCAAGGAGCAGCTCTATCATCTGGATGCGGCCAGGCGGCCGCGCGTGCTCGGCAAGACCGACGAGTGGATGGCACCACTGCTGCCCGACGTGCGCGACCTGTCGCCCGCCGATCTGGCACCTGTGCTGCTGAGCCTGATCCCGCCGGGCGAGAGCACGCCGCGCATGCGCGAGGTGACCGCCTCCCTGGCGCGGCGGGCGGAGCGGGCGGCCGCCCTCGCCACGGCCAGCCTGCGCGCGCCCTACTTCTGCTCGGGCTGCCCGCACAACAGCTCGACCAGGGTGCCGGACGGGTCGCGCGCCATGGCCGGGATCGGCTGCCACATCATGGCGCAGTGGATGGGGCGCGCCGAGGACTCGTTCAGCCAGATGGGCGGCGAGGGCGTGGCCTGGCTGGGCCAGGCGCCGTTCACGGACACCGGCCACGTGTTCGTCAATCTGGGCGACGGCACCTATCACCATTCCGGCATCCTCGCGATCCGCGCCGCGGTCGCAGCGGGCGCCCGCATCACCTACAAGCTGCTCTACAACGATGCGGTCGCCATGACCGGCGGCCAGGCGGTCGACGGCCCGCTCACCGTGCCGCAGATCACGCATCAGCTCGCGGCCGAGGGCGTCGGGCGCATCGTCGTCCTGAGCGAGGAGCCCGCGCGCCATCGCGAAGCCGATCTCGCGGCGGGGGTGGCGCTGCGCGAGCGTGCCGACCTCGATCGGGCTCAGGAGGAGCTGCGCGCCTATCCTGGGGTCTCGGTCCTGGTGTACGACCAGACCTGCGCCGCGGAGAAGCGCCGCCGGCGCAAGAAGGGGGAGCATCCGGATCCGGCCAGGCGGCTGTTCATCAACGATCGGGTCTGCGAGGGCTGCGGCGACTGCAGCGTGCAGTCCAACTGCATCTCGGTCGAGCCGCTCGAGACACCGTTCGGCACCAAGCGGGCGATCAACCAGGCCGCCTGCAACAAGGACTATTCCTGCGCCAAGGGTTTCTGCCCGTCGTTCGTGGTCGTGGAAGGCGGCCGGCTGCGCCGGGCAAGTGGCGATCCGCAGGCGATCATCGCCGCCGCCGCAAAGCTCCCGGCCCCGGTGCTGCGACCCGAGCGCTGCCACAACCTCCTGCTCACCGGCATCGGCGGCACGGGCGTGACCACGGTCTCGGCGGTGCTCGCCATGGCCGCGCA
>CAZXYL010000759.1:0-2169 GCA_964644915.1 uncultured Geminicoccaceae bacterium | reverse complement strand
CGGCATGTGCGGCGCATTCGCGATCAGCATGCCGTCGCGGTCGAACAGCGCGCAGGAGAAGTCGAGCCGCTCCTTCATGTTCACGGAATAGGCGGTGTTCTGGAGCGTCACCCCCATCTGCTCGGCGATCGCCATGAACAGGTTGTTGAAGATCTCGAGCAGGATCGGGTCGGATGCCGTGCCCACCGCCGCGCGCAGCGCCAAGGGCTCGACGCGGGTCAGCACCAGGTGATCGCGCGCCGTGGTCTCGGCCGCCCAGCCGGGCTCGACCACGACCGTGGTGGTCGCCTCGACGATGATCGCCGGCCCCGGGATCCGATCGCCCGGGCGCAGGTGCGGGCGCTCGAACAGCGCGGCCCGGACCCGCTCCGGCGGCTGGTGGGGTGCGGCCGAGGTGAGCATCGTGACCTCGGCCGTCGGCCGCATCGGTTCTTCGGCCGTGCGCGGCACGATCGGATGCTCCGGCTCGTCGATCTCGGCCATGCGGCCGATCCCTTCCACCGCCACCTGCTCGACGACCAGGCTGCGGCCCTCGACGACGAAGCCGTAGCGGGTCCGGTGCTCGTCCTCGAAGGCCGCGCGCATCTCGGCGACAGTCCCGGCCGGGATCTCGAGTGGCGTGTCGGTGCCGCTGTAGCGGATGTGCACCCGCGCCGGCGTCGAGATGCGCTCCTCGGCCACGTGCTGGCGGAGCAGCTCCGCGCGCGCCTCGTCCGCGAGCTCGGCCGTGACCGCCTCGAGGCGGGGCATCAGCGCCTCGTCGAGCTCCGCCTCGATCGCCTGCTGGCGCATGGTGCGCACGTCCGCAAGCCCCATGCCGTACGCCGAGAGCACGCTCGCCAGCGGGTGCACGAAGACCCGCTTGAGCCCGAGCGAATCCGCGACCAGGCAGGCGTGCTGGCCGGCCGCCCCGCCGAAGCAGCAGAGCGTGTAGCCGCTGACGTCGTGGCCGCGCTGGATCGAGATCTTCTTGATCGCATTGGCCATGTTGTCGATGGCGATCTGGAGGCAGCCGTGCGCGATCTCCTCGGGTGCGCGCCGCGTGCCCGTGGCTGCGGCGACCTCGGCGGCCAGCGCCTCGAAGCGCGCGCGCACGACCTCGCCGTCGAGCGGCTGGTCCGCGTCCGGCCCGAACACCTTCGGGAAGAAGCGCGGGTGCAGCTTGCCGACCATGACGTTCGCGTCGGTCACGGTCAGCGGGCCGCCGCGGCGGTAGCAGGCGGGCCCGGGATTGGCGCCCGCGGATTCCGGCCCGACGCGAAAGCGCGCGCCGTCGAAGATCAGCATCGAGCCGCCGCCCGCGGCCACGGTGTGGATCGCCATCATCGGCGCGCGCATGCGCACGCCCGCGACCTCGCTCTCGAAGGTGCGCTCGTACGCCCCGTGATAGTGCGCGACGTCGGTCGAGGTGCCGCCCATGTCGAAGGTGATGATCCTCTCGAAGCCGGCGAGCCGGCTGGTCTGGACCGCGCCGACGATGCCGCCGGCCGGGCCCGAGAGGATCGCGTCCTTGCCGGCGAAGCGGTGCGCGTCCACGAGCCCGCCGTTGGACTGCATGAACATGAGGCGCACGTCGCCGAGCTCGCCGGCCACCCGGTCGACGTAGCGGCGCAGGATCGGCGACAGATAGGCGTCGACGACCGTCGTGTCGCCGCGGCTCACGAGCTTCATCAAGGGCGAGGCCTGATGGCTCATCGAGACCTGGGCGAAGCCGATCGCGCGGGCGAGGTCGGCCAGCGCCAGCTCGTGGTCGTGGTAGCGGTAGCCGTGCATGAGCACGATCGCGAGCGCCCGGAAGCCTTCGGCGAAGCACGCCTCCAGGTCGCGTCGCGCCTGCTCGAGGTCGAGCGGCCGCTCGACCGTGCCGTCCGCCCGCAGCCGCTCGTCGATCTCGACCACCGCGCCGTAGAGCTGCTCCGGCAGCACGATCCTGCGGGCGAAGATGTCGGGCCGGTTCTGATAGCCGATCCGGAGCGCATCGCCGAGCCCGCGCGTGATCGCGAGCACCATGGGCTCGCCCCTGCGCTCGAGCAGCGCGTTGGTGGCGACCGTGGTGCCCATCTTGACCGCGTCGATCAGGCGGTCGGGCAGCGGCTGGTCCTTCGATAGGTCCAACAGCTCGCGGATGCCCTGGAGCGCGGCGTCGGGGTACTGCTCCGGGTTGTCCGA
>CAZXYL010000758.1:0-2177 GCA_964644915.1 uncultured Geminicoccaceae bacterium | reverse complement strand
CCTCGCGCTCAAGGCCAATGCGGTGCCGAAGATCGCGCCGCGGCTGCCGCCGCTGCTCGGGCCGGACACGGCCGTGGTCACGGCGATGAACGGCCTGCCGTTCTGGTACTTCTACGAGCTGGACGGCCCCTGGCGGAACCGGCGCATCGAGAGCGTCGACCCCGGCGGCGTGCTCTGGGAGACGATCGGCCCCGAGCGCTGCATCGGCTGCGTCGTCTACCCGGCGTGCGACGTGATCGAGCCGGGCTACATCCGCCACCTCGAGGGCGATCGCTTCGTGCTCGGCGAGCCTGACGGCAGCCGCTCGGAGCGGGTACAGAAGCTCAGCCAAACGATGATCGAGGCGGGCTTCAAGGCGCCGATCCGACCGCGCATTCGGGACGAGATCTGGGTCAAGCTCTGGGGCAACCTCTGCTTCAATCCCTTGAGCGCGCTCACCGGGGCGACGCTGGACGTGCTCACCACCGACGAGGGCACGCGGGGCGTGGCGCGCGCCATGATGCTGGAGGCGCAGGCGATCGGCGAGAAGCTCGGCGTGCGCTTCGGGGTCGACGTCGACCGGCGCATCGAGGGCGCGAAGGCGATCGGGGCGCACAAGACCTCGATGCTGCAGGATCTGGAGCGCGGCCGCCCGCTCGAGCTGGATGCGCTGGTCACGGCGGTGCAGGAGCTCGGCCGCGCGGTCGAGATCCCCACGCCCACGATCGATACCGTTCTGGCGCTGACCCGCCTGCGCGCGAAGACCGCCGGCTGCCCGCTCGACTGAGCGGCTCTCAGGCACGGTCGCCTGACCTATCGGTTCAGGAACCAGAAGATCAGGGAGAGGATCACGGAGAGCGCGATGCTGATCAGGATCGAGGTCGTGATCGGGAGATAGACGCGGACGTTGTCCCGCTCGATCACGATGTCGCCCGGCAGCCGCCCGAGGCCGAGCTTGACCAGCCACGGCCAGAGCAGGCCGGCCAGGATCAGGAGCGCGCCCAGGATGATCAGCCAGCGCGCCATGACGGGGCCGCTCCCATGGGCCGGGATGAGCCTCTGAGGTAATCCGGATCGCAGGCCGATCAAGCGCGTCGGGCGAGGGCGGCGACGCCGTGCGCTGATACAATTGAAACGCAACTCGTCGCCGGGCGAAATCGTCCTGAAATGGCGGGGGCGTAGCCTGCGCGACGTGGCGTTCACAGATCTGGAGAACCGTAGACGACGATGCACCGATGCCCCGGCGCCGATCCACCCCAGACCGCCGCGGGCGTCTTCCCAGCCTCCCTCTGATCTTTTGCCTCCCTGCAATTGGCGACCCCGGCGACGGGGTCGCCTTTCTGTTCTCGGAAGTCGCGGGAGCGTCTCGCGGCGGGCCCGATCATTGACGCTCGTGCCCGGGCTCGCCAAGTAGACGTGAGCAGGGCTCCCGGCTCCGAGATCGAGGGATTCGGCATCGTCCACGACCACGCGCCAACCGGCACCGCGGATGCAGGCGGCGAGCTGCGCTCGCCGCGACGTTCCCCTGCGTCCGGACGCGGCACGTCGGGAGCGGAGGTGATCGCGCGGATCGCGCCGACCCTGCCCAACGCGCCCGGCGTCTACCGCATGCTGGGCGCCAAGGGCGAGGTGCTCTACGTGGGCAAGGCGAAGTCGCTGAAAAAGCGCCTGCCCGCCTACGCCAAGACCACCGGGCTGAACGCGCGCCTCCAGCGCATGGTGGCGCTCACCCGCGACGTCGAGGTGGTGACCACGTCGAGCGACGTCGAGGCGCTGCTGCTCGAGTGCAACATGATCAAGCGGCTGCGGCCGCAGTTCAACATCGTCCTGCGCGACGACAAGTCCTTCCCCTACATCTATACCGGCAAGGTGACGCCCGAGCAGCCGTTCCCGCGCATCGGCCGGCACCGCGGCGCCAAGCGCAAGGACTGCGACTATTTCGGGCCGTTCGCGTCCTCGGGCGCGGTGAACGAGACCCTGGGCGCGCTGCTGCGGGCCTTCCCGGTCCGCTCCTGCCCGGACAACATCTTCGAGAACCGCACCCGACCCTGCCTGCAGTACCAGATCAAGCGCTGTACGGCGCCCTGCGTCGGCCGCATCGAGGCGAATGCCTACGCGGAGCTTCTGGAGCAGACCAAGGCGTTTCTGGCCGGGCGCAGCAGCGCGGTCCAGGCCGAGCTGCAGGCGGAGATGGCGGC
>CAZXYL010000757.1:0-9728 GCA_964644915.1 uncultured Geminicoccaceae bacterium | reverse complement strand
CCTGCAGCTGCACGGGTCCGAGAGCCCGGCGCGGGTCGCGGAGATCCGCGCGCGCACCGGCCGGCCGGTGATCAAGGCGATCAAGATCGCTGCGGCGGCCGATCTCGACGCGATCCCCCGCTACGCCCCCGTGGCGGACCTGCTGATGTTCGACGCCAAGGCGAGCGGACCCGGGCGGCTGCCGGGCGGCAACGCGCTCGCCTTCGACTGGTGTCTGCTCCAGGGGCTGGAGCTGGACCGGCCCTGGCTGCTCTCGGGCGGCCTGCATGCCGACAATCTGACCGAGGCGGTGGACCTTTGCGGCGCTCGCGCGGTCGACGTCTCCTCGGGCGTCGAGGCGCGGCCGGGCCTCAAGGACCCCGCCCGGATCCGACGCTTTTTGGCGCTGGCGCAGACGCTCGAGCCCGCAGGCCGGCGCACCGCCCTTCCCGTTTCATGAGAGAGAGCATGACCCTTCCCAACACCTTCCGCGGCGGGCCGGATGCGCGCGGCCGCTTCGGCCACTACGGCGGGCGCTTCGTCGCCGAGACGCTGATGCCGCTGATCCTCGAGCTGGAGCAGGCGTACGAGACGGCCAAGGGCGACCCGGAGTTCGCGGCCGAGCTGAAGGCGTGGCTCAAAGACTATGCCGGGCGGCCGACGCCGCTCTATCACGCCGAGCGGCTGAGCGAGCAGCTGGGCGGTGCCAGGATCTACTTCAAGCGCGACGAGCTCACCCACACCGGCGCGCACAAGATCAACAACACCATCGGCCAGATTCTGCTCGCGCGGCGCATGGGCAAGCGCCGCATCATCGCCGAGACCGGCGCCGGTCAGCACGGCGTCGCGACCGCGACCGTGGCCGCGCGCTGCGGCCTCGAGTGCGTGGTCTACATGGGGGCCCGCGACATCGAGCGGCAGCGCCCGAACGTCTTCCGCATGCGCCTCCTGGGCGCCGAGGTGCGCCCGGTGACCTCCGGCTCCGCGACGCTCAAGGACGCCATGAACGAGGCGCTGCGCGACTGGGTCACCAACGTCGGGTCCACGTTCTACATCATCGGCAGCGTCGCCGGCCCGCACCCCTATCCCGCGATGGTGCGCGATTTCCAGTGCGTCATCGGCGACGAGGTGCGCGAGCAGATCACGGCCAGGGAGGGCCGGCTGCCGGACACGCTGGTCGCCTGCGTCGGCGGCGGCTCCAACGCCATGGGCCTGTTCCATCCCTTCCTCGACGAGCCGGGCGTGCGCATGATCGGCGTCGAAGCCGAGGGGCTGGGGATCGAGACCGGCCAGCACGCGGCGTCGATGACCGCGGGCCGCCCGGGCGTGCTGCACGGCTCGCGCTCCTACCTGCTGCAGGACGACGACGGGCAGGTGGTCGAGCCGCACTCGATCTCGGCCGGGCTCGACTACCCGGGCGTCGGCCCCGAGCACTCCTGGCTCAAGGACATGGGCCGGGTCGAGTACGTGCCCATCAAGGACGACGAGGCGCTGGCCGCGTTCCGCCTCTGCGCCGAGCTCGAAGGCATCCTGCCGGCGCTGGAGCCCGCGCACGCGCTGGCCCATGTGGCCAAGATTGCGGGCGAGCTGCCGAAGCACCACCTGATCGTGATGAATCTGTGCGGGCGGGGCGACAAGGACATCTTCACCGTGGCCGATGCGATGGGCTTTTCCTTATGAGCGATCGGATCGAGCGCCGCTTCGCCCTGCTGAAGGAGGAGGGCAGGGCCGGCCTCGTCACCTTCCTTTGCGCGGGCGACCCGGATCGCGCGACCTTCGCGCAGATCCTGGCGGGCCTGCCCGAGGCCGGTGCCGATCTGATCGAGATCGGCATGCCGTTCAGCGATCCGATGGCGGACGGCCCCACGATTCAGGCGGGCAGCCTGCGCGCGCTCCGGGCCGGCATGAAGCTCAAGGGCGTGCTCCAGCTGGTGCGCGAGTTTCGGCGCGAGGACGAGACCACGCCGATCGTGCTCATGGGCTACTACAACCCGATCTACAGCTACGGCGGCGAGCGGTTTCTGGATGATGCCCGGGCGGCTGGCGTGGACGGGCTGATCGTGGTCGATCTGCCGCCCGAGGAGGACGAGGAGCTCTGCCTGCCGGCGCTCTCCCGCGGCCTCTCCTTCGTCCGCCTCGCCACCCCCACCACCGACGAGCGCCGCCTGCCGCGCGTGCTCACCAACACCCGGGGCTTCATCTACTACGTCTCGATCACTGGGATCACCGGTGCCGGCGCCCCGGTGGTCGAGGTGGTGGGCAGGGCGGTCGCCCGGCTGAAGCGTCACACGGATCTGCCGGTCGCGGTCGGCTTCGGCATCCGCGAGCCGGCGCAGGCGGCGGCGATCGCCAAGGTCGCGGATGCCGCGGTCGTCGGCTCGGCGCTGGTCGACCAGATCGCCCGCTCCCTGGACGACCAGGGTCGGGCCCGGCCCGGTCTCGCCGAAGATCTGCTCGCCCGCGTCCAGGCCCTTGCCGAGGGCGTGCGCGGCGCGCGGAACTGACCGTCATGACCATGAACTGGCTCACCGATTACGTCCGGCCCAAGATCAAGGCGCTGGTCCGCAGCAACCGGCCCGAGGTGCCGGAGAACCTCTGGGTCCACTGCCCGTCCTGCGAGCGCATGATCTTCCATCGCGACCTCGAGGCCAATCAGCGGGTCTGCCCGCACTGCGGCCATCATTTCCGGGTCGGGCCTGAGTTCCGCTTCAAGGCGCTGTTCGACGAGGGCTCGTGGACCCGGATCGAGCTGCCCAAGGTCGCGGCCGACCCGCTCAAGTTCCGTGATCGCAAGCGCTACGCCGATCGCCTGAAGGAGGCGCAGACCAAGACCGGGACGTCCGATGCGATCGAGGCCGCGCACGGCCGGATCGACGGGCTGCCCGCGGTGGTGGCGGTCATGAACTTCGAGTTCATGGCGGGCTCCATGGGCTGCGCGTTGGGCGAGGGGCTGCTCGCCGCCGCGCGCCTTGCCGTACTCCAGGAAGCCGCGCTGATCGTGGTCACGGCCTCGGGCGGGGCGCGCATGCAGGAGGGCGCGCTCTCGCTCATGCAGATGCCGCGCACCACGATCGCGGTCGAGGAGGTCAAGGAGGCTGGGCTGCCGTATATCGCGCTGCTCACCGACCCGACCACCGGCGGGGTGACCGCGTCCTTCGCCATGCTGGGCGACATCGCGATCGCCGAGCCCGGCGCCCAGATCGGTTTCGCCGGCCGGCGGGTGATCGAGCAGACGATCCGCGAGAACCTGCCCGACAACTTCCAGAAGGCGGAATATCTGCTCGAGCACGGCATGATCGACATGGTCGTCCACCGCTTCGAGCTGCGCCCCACGGTGGCGCGGATTCTTCGCCTGCTCATGCGCCCGAACCTCGACCCGGACGCCGAGCAGCCGGTCGAGCGCGCACCCAAGGCGGCCGAGGCCGCAGCCCTCGCGGTGGTCGACGGCGGCGCCGGGCCGGAGCCGGTCGCGGCGCAAGCCGCCGGTGGAGCGACCGGAGCGGACGGTCATGACGAGCTTCGGCAGTGATCTGATCCTCGCCCGCCTGCACCATCTGCACCCGAAGGCGATCGACCTCTCGCTCGGCCGCATCGAGCGCCTGCTGGCGCGGCTGGGCCATCCCGAGCGCCGCCTGCCACCGGTCGTGCACATCGCCGGCACCAACGGCAAGGGCTCGGCGCTCGCCATGCTGGACGCCATGCTGCGCGCCCGGGGCCTGCGGGTGCAGCGCTACGTCTCGCCGCATCTGGTGCGCTTCAACGAGCGCATCCTGTTCGACGGCCGCCCGATCGCCGAGCCGGAGCTCGCCCATGTGCTCGATCTGTGCGAGCAGGCGAACGGCGGCGCGCCGATCACCTTCTTCGAGATCACCACGGCCGCGGCCTTTCTCGCGTTCGTGCATCACGAGGCGGATATTCTTTTGCTCGAGACCGGGCTCGGCGGCCGGCTCGATGCCACCAACCTTATCGCGCGGCCGAAGCTCACGGCCATGGCCCCCATCTCGCTCGACCACCAGGCGTTCCTGGGCGATCGGATCGAGCAGATCGCGTTCGAGAAGGCGGGCATTCTAAAGCCCGGCGTGCCCTGCATCGTCGGCCCGCAGGACGAGGCGGCTGTGGCCGTGATCGAGCGGCGCGCCGCCGAGGTGGGCGCGCCCTTGCAGATGCACGGCCGGGACTGGACCGCTCATCGCGAGGGTGACGGCATCCGCGTGGTCGCGGCCGGGCGGGCGCTCGACCTGCCGCTGCCGGCGCTGCCCGGCTGCCATCAGATCGACAATGCCGGCCTCGCCGTCGCCTGCGCGCTGGCGCTGGGCGAGCTGGCGCCGGGGCGCGAGGCCATCGCCGCCGGCCTGCGCGAGGTCGAGTGGCCGGCCCGCTTGCAGCGGCTGGTGCGCGGGCGGCTCGTGGACCTTCTGCCGACGGAGGTCGAGCTCTGGCTCGACGGCGGCCACAATCCGGCCGCGGGTCAGGCGCTCGCGCGCAGCCTGAACGGCGGCGACGCGCGGCCGCTGCATCTGGTGGTCGGCATGCTCAACACCAAGGACGAGCGCGGCTTTCTCGCACCGTTCGCACCGTTCGTACACACCGCGCACACGGTCCCGGTGCCGGACGAGGCCGCGAGCCGCGATCCGGAGCTGGCCGCGGAGGAGGCGAGGGCGGTCGGGCTCGCTGCGGAGCCGGCACCCGACATCGCAACGGCCCTGCGGCGGATCGCCGCCGCGTCCTTCGGGCCCGCACGCATCCTGATCTGCGGTTCCCTCTATCTCGCCGGCCACGTTCTGCGCGAGAATGGCTGACCGGCTGCGGGAGGTTCAGGCCATGTGGGGGACCGTGCGGATACTTGCTCTGTTGGCACTGATCGCGACCCTGGTATCGAGCCACGCCGGCCAGGCAGCAGGCCAACCGGGTGCGGAGCCGGCGGCCGCCTCCCTCGCCGGGCGCTTCCTGGTCGCGACGGAGGCGCTCGACGACCCCAACTTCAGCCGCACCGTGGTCTACCTGATCCAGCACGATGCCGAGGGCGCCGCGGGTGTGGTCATCAACCGGGTGGTGGCGCGCGGTCCGCTCGCCAGGCTGCTCGAGGGGTTTGGCGTCCGCACCGCGGGCGAGGACGGCACCATGCAGATCCGCGTTCACTACGGCGGGCCGGTCGAGCCCAGCCGCGTGATGGTCCTGCACAGCGCCGAGTACCAGATCGAGGGCACCACCGTGCTGCGCGATCGGGTGGCGCTCACGCGCTCGACGCAGGTGCTGGAGGACATCGCCGCGGGCCACGGCCCCGAGCGGAGTCTGCTCGCCTTCGGCCATGCCGGCTGGGCGCCGGATCAGCTGGAGAGCGAGATCACGGCCGGCGCCTGGGTCACCGTGCCGGGCGATCCGGAACTCCTGTTCGACGACGACATCCGGACCAAGTGGCAGCGGGCAACGGCGCGCCAGGGCTTCGATCTGTAGCCCGCGACCTCAGACCGCGCGCAGGTACCAGGCGTATTCCACGGGCGTGATCCTGTCGTTGAAGCGGTCGCGCTCGGCCTCCCGCACCACCCTGAACACCCGGCAGAACTCGGGGCCGAGGTAGGCGGGCAGGATCTCGGCTGCGGCGAACGCCGCGATCGCGCTCTCCCAGCTCAGCGGCAGCCCCGGCGCCACCTTCGCATAGGCGTTGCCGGTGGTGGCCGGGCCGGGCTCGATCTTTTGCGTCAGGCCGTGATGCACGCCGGCGAGGATCGCCGCCAGCGCCAGATAGGGGTTGGCATCCGCGCCTGCGGTCCGGTGCTCGACCCGGCGCGAGGCCATGGGTCCCGCCGGTACGCGCAGCGCCACCGTGCGGTTGTTGTGACCCCAGGTCGGGGCCAGGGGCGCGTAGGAGCGCGGGCGCAGGCGGCGGAAGCTGTTGGCGTTGGGGGCGAAGATCAGCATCGCCTCAGCCATGGTCGCCTGCAGCCCGCCGATCGCGTGCATCAGCGCCCGCTCGTCGGCGCCGAACCGGTTTTCGCCCGCGCCGTCCACCAGGCTCAGATGCACGTGCAGCCCGCTCGACGACTGACCGGCGAACGGCTTCGCCATGAACGTCGCCTCAAGGCCGCAGGCGCGTGCCGCGCCCCGGACCGCGCGCTTGAGCAGGAAGGCGTGATCGGCGGCGCGCAAGGGCTCCGCGACATGGCCGAGGTTGACCTCGTACTGGCCCGGCGCGTACTCGGCCACGGTGCTCTTCGCCGGCAGGTCCTGCGCCGCGCAGAAGCGCTCGAGCGCCGTGAAGAACGCGTCCTGCCGCTCGACCTCGTCCAGGCTGTAGACCTGCACGTCGTCGGGCGCCTGCCCGTCCCGGGCGAGGCGGACCGGCCGCGGCGCGCCGTCCGGCGCCGGCTGCCCATCGAGCAGATAGAACTCCAGCTCCAGCGCCGCCACCGGCCGCAGCCCCAGCGGCTCGAACCTCCTCGCCACGCTCGCCAGCACCGCGCGCGGGTCGGCGAAGAACGGCGTGCCGTCGTGGTTGCGCACCGCCGCCAGCACCTGCGCGCCGCCCTCGCGCCACGGCACCGGGGCCAATGTGACCCCGTCGATCAGGCAGGGGCGGTCGGCGTCGCCCTCCTCCCAGATCAGGCCCGAGGCGTCGACGTTGGCGCCGGTGACGTCGAGCGCGTAGACCGAGGTCGAGAACGCGAGGCCGCTCTCCAGCGCAGCGCTCATGGCCTTGGCCGTGAGCCGCTTGCCGCGGGCGACGCCGACCAGATCCGGGATGATCAGATCGACCGAGCGCGTCTTTGGCGCGCGCTCGAGGAAGCGCCGCCAGGCGGCGAGACCCTCCGCGTCGGCGGGCTCCGCCCGGGCCCGGGATCTCATCCGCTGGTGTCCGAAAAGCAAACACCCCGCCGGCGGCGGGGTGTGGTCTCGGGCGCAGGCATCGCCCTCAGATCGAATCCTGAACCCATTCGTAGAGCTTGGTCTTCGGCACCGCGCCCACCTTGGTCGCGGCGATCTCGCCGTTCTTGAACAGCATCAGGGTGGGGATGCCGCGCACGCCGTACTTGGTCGGGGTCATCGGGTTGTCGTCGATGTTGACCTTCACGACCCTGATCTCGGCGGCCATGTCGACGGCCAGTTCCTCCAGGAACGGCGCGATCTGCTTGCAGGGCTGGCACCATTCGGCCCAGAAGTCGACCACCACCGGCACATCCGACTTCAAGACATCGGCCTCGAAGGCGGAATCGCTGGTTTGTACTATCGACATCGTCACCTTCCAGCTTGGCGCCTGTCCCGGCGCCATGTTCCCACGGCGCTGCTCTGGACGATAGGGGCAGCGTCATTCGAGCGTCAAGCGGAGTTGGTGCGCCACCAGGAGCGCGTCAACCGCTCCTCTTGGGCAGGTGCCTTGCGATTTCGGCGTCCTCCAGGGGCATGAAAGTCGGCCCGTCCGTCCACACCAGCACGCAGCGGACCGGGCGATCCGGCCAGATCTCGCGCAGCAGGGCCTGATACGCCGCCATCTGCCGCCAGTAGATGACCGGGACCTCGGCGGCACTCGCGGGCGGCGCCCGGTTGGTCTTGTAGTCGACCACCAGCACCTCCTCGTCGGTGACCGCGAGCCGATCCACCTGGCCCGCGATCATGACGCCGCCCACCTTGCCCGCAAGCGGCACCTCGGCGCGCGAGCCCGGACCGAACAGGCGCTGCAGCTCCGGCCTTGCCAGCAGCGCCCCGACCTCGACCGCGATCTCGGCCTGCAGCGCCGGCGTCAGACCGAGGGCGGGCTGGGCGAGGTAGCGCGCCATGACCTCGTTCCGCTCTGCGGCCGGCCGCTCGGGCAGCGCCTGCAGCAGCTTGTGGACGATGCGACCGCGCTGGAACCGGGCGGCTTCGTCGCCCAGCGGCGAGCGGGCCGGCGGCTCCTGCTCGCCTGAGGCACCGGATGGCGCGAGCGGGGCGTCCGCAGCCGCCTCCGCGGGCGCTGGTCGGCCCAGCCAGGGTGGCGCCGGAGCGGCGCGCGGCGAAGCCCGCAGATCCAGCCGCTGCTGTGCCGGCCCGCCCTGGCGCCGGTTGGCGTAGCGCCACCCTTCGCCTTCGAGGCCCAGGACGCGGCAAGGCTCCCCGCCTGTCAGCTCGCCGCGCGCCGCCTCGATCATGTCGTACCAGGTGAGCTCGTTCTGCCGGTTGCGCTTCCAGCCGGCGACGATCAGGTGATCCTGGGCGCGGGTCATCGCGACGTAGAGGAGCCGGCGCTGTTCCTGCAGGTCCCGCTCCCGGGCGCGCTGGTCGGCGCGCTCGCTCACCGGGTCGCGCAGATCCTTGGCCACCCGCCACACCGGCAGGCCCTCCGGCTCCAGCCAGAGCAGGCGGTCCTGCTGGCTCGGCACGAAAGTGGCATCGGCGATGAACACCACTGGCGCCTCGAGCCCCTTCGCCCCGTGCACGGTCACGACCCGGACCTCGTCGCGCGGCCGGTCCGGATCGCGCACCAGCTCCGTCGTGTCGGCGCCGAGCCAGTGCAAAAAGCCCTGGAGCGATGGCGCATGGGCCCGCTCGTAGGCGAGCGCCTGGGCGAGGAACGCCTCGATCGGATCGAGGGCTGCGCGCCCGAGCCGGGCGAGAAACCGCCGCCGCCCACCACCCTCGCCGAGCAGCCGGCAGTAGAGCTCGAACGGGGGCAGATAGTCCGCCTGCCGCAGCAGCTCCCCGAAGCGGGCCCAGGCCTCGGCGAGCACCGGCCGGTCGCCCCGCCGGTCGCGCAGCCGCTCATAGAGGCTCACCTCGCCCCGGCCGTGCGCCAGCTCGAACAGGTCCTCCTCGCCGAGCCCGAACAGCGGGCTCTTGAGTAAGGCCGCGAACGTCAGATCATCCTCGGGCAGCAGCAGCGCATGGCCGAGCGCCATCAGGTCCATGACCGCGATCTCGTCCAGGAGCGCCAGGCGATCCGCGCCTGCGACCTCGATCTGGTTGCGCTTCAGGTGCCGGATGAGCCGGTCCTGGAGGATGCCCCGGCGCGGCAGCAGGATCATGACGTCGCCGGGCTGCAGCGGCCGGCCGGTCGAGGCGAGCGGCACGTCGCTGCGGCGCCACTCGATAATGCGCTCCGTGATCAGCTGCGCGACGCGGTCCTCGGGCCGGTCGACGGCCTCCGGTCGGTCGGGCAGCTGCCAGCAGTCCGGCTTGCGCGGCGTCTCGACCTCCACCAGCGGCCAGACCTCGACCGAGCCCGGCGCGTCGCCGCGCGCGGTCTCGTGCCGGAGCGGCAGGACGCCGGCGACGACGCCGTCCCGCGCCCGCCCGTCGGCGAAGACCGCATCCACCACCTCCAGGATCGGCCGGGTGGAACGGAACGAGCGGTTCAGCGGCTCCTCGCGCCAGCCCGCCCGGGCTGAGCGCGCACGCTTGCCGAACTCTTCGTGCAGCCGCTGGAAGGTCTCGAGGTCGGCGCCCTGGAAGCTGAAGATCGACTGCTTCTCGTCGCCGACCACGAACAGCGTGCGCCGCTGGTCGCGAGCACCCTCGCCGGTGAAGAACTCGTCGCACAGCGCCGCGATGATCGCCCACTGCTCGGGGCTCGTGTCCTGGCCCTCGTCGACGAGCAGATGATCGATCTGCTGATCGAGCTTGTAATTGACCCAGGACGAGATCCCGGGCCTGGCGAGCAGGCGCCGGCTGCAGGCGATCAGATCGTCGAAATCGAGCACGGCCTCGCGCGCCTTGCGCTCGTCGTAGCGCTCGATCACCGCGGCGCCGACGCGCAGGATCGCCGCCGTGCGCTCGAG
>CAZXYL010000756.1:0-6300 GCA_964644915.1 uncultured Geminicoccaceae bacterium | reverse complement strand
GTCGAGGATGATGCGCCCGCCGAACAGCCGCGTGCCGCCCATGACCGTGTTGACGAGCGTGGTCTTGCCGGTGCCGTTGCGACCGAGCAGCGCCAGGGCGCAACCCTGCGGCACGGCGAGATCGATGCCGTGCAGGATGCGGGCATCGCCGTAGCCCGCCGAGACGCCGTGCAGCTCGAGCAGCTCAGGCATCGGCGGGCTCGCCGAGATAGGCCGCACGCACCCGGCGGTCGGCGGCGATCGCCTCGGGCGGCCCCTCGACCAGCACGGCGCCGCCGACCATCACCGTGATGCGCCGGGCGTAGCGGAACACCAGATCCATGTCGTGCTCGATCAGCAGGACGGCGACGTCGCCCGGCAGCCGCTCGATCGTGAGCAGGATCTCGCTGCGCTCCTCCTGGGCGAGGCCCGCGGCCGGCTCGTCGAGCAGCAGCACGCGCGGCCCGCAGGCGAGCGCAAGAGCGATCTCGAGCAGCCGCTGGCGGCCGTAGCCGATCACCGCGGTGGGCTCGTCGCGGACATCGGCGAGCCCGAGGCGCTCGATCAGGCGCGCGGCCTCCTCGATCGCCGCCCGCTCATGCAGGACCGGACGCCACCAGCTCGCAGCCCGGCCGTCGCGCTGGCAGATCGCCACGGTCACCGCCTCGAGCGGGGTGAGGTCGGGGAACAGCCGGGTGACCTGGAAGGTGCGCACGAGCCCGTGCGCGGCCCGGGCGTGCTGCGGCAGGCGGGTGACGTCCCTGCCGTCGAGCATGACGCGGCCGCCGTCGGGCTCGAGCATGCCGGTCAGCAGATTGACGAGCGTGGTCTTGCCGGCGCCGTTGGGGCCGATCAGGGCGTGACGCGCCCCCGGCTCGAGTGTGAGCGAGACCTCGCTCACGGCCTGGATCCCGCCGAAACGCCTCGTCAGCCGCACCGCTTCCAGCACCGGAGTCATCGGGCAGTCGCCCGGGTGCTGCCGGGGCGTCCGGCGCGGGCCAGGCGGCGGCGCAAAGTCGCCACCAGCCCCATGAGGCCGCCCGGGGCGAACAGCACGATCACCACCAGCACCAGCCCGAGCCCGAGCCAGAATACCCAGTACTGGACGGTGATGCCGGCGAACCACTCGTGCATCAGCTTGAAGACGAGGGCACCAACCAACCCGCCATAGAGCGCGCCGGCACCGCCCAGGATCAGGACCAGCAGCACCTCGGCCGAGCGTTGAAACTGGAGCACGTCGAGGGAGACGAACTGGGTGGTCTGCGCGAGCAGGGCGCCGGCGATACCGGCATAGGCGGCGCTCACCGTGTAGACGGCGACCAGCCGCCGCTCCACGGGCACGCCGATGGCGGCGCTGCGCAGGCTGCTGCTCCTGATCGCGCGCAGCGACAGCCCGAACGGCGATGCCACCAGCCGTCGCGCCACCAGCAACAGCAGGAAGACGACGGTGAGCGTGTAGACGTAGCCGGTGCGGCCGAAGAGGTCGAAGGCGAACAGGCCGAAGATCGGGTCGATGCGCACGCCCTGCAGGCCGTCGGCGCCGCCCGTGAGCCAAGCGGCCTTGTTGGCGGCCTCGTACAGCATCATCGCGACGCCGAGGGTGACCATCAGGCGGGTGAGATCGCGCCCGCGCAGGACGAGGAAGCTGGTGAGGAAGCCGAAGGCCGCCGCCGCCGCGCCCGCGAGCACGAGCCCGGAAAGCGGCTCGCCCCAGCCCCAGCGCCCGAGCAGCCCGGCGACATAGGCGCCCATGCCGAAGTAGGCGGCATGGCCGAGCGAGACGATGCCGGCATAGCCGAGGATCAGGTCCAGGGAGACGGCGAACAGGCCGAGGATCGCGATCTCGGTCAGGAGCCCCAGATGGTAGGGAAAGAGAAACCAGGCGGCGGCCGCGAACGCCCAGAAGCCGATCTCGGGCAGGCCCCAGGTGGCCTGTCGCCGGAATGGCTCGCCGGGGTCGCCCGGCCGCGCAGCACGGCCGAGGCTCATCGCCCGGCGGGCGGCGCGAACAGGCCCTCGGGCCTGAGGATCAGGATGACCACCATCATCGTGTAGATGACGAAGGCGCCGAAGTCCGGCAGGTAGTACTTGCCGGCGATGTCGCCGACGCCGAGCACGATCGCGGCGAAGAACGGCCCCGTGATCGAGGTGGTGCCACCGACCACGACCACGATCAGGAAGTAGATCATGAACTTGAGCGCAAAGGTGGGGTCGAGCCCGAGCACCTCGATGCCGAGCGCGCCGCCGAGGCCGGCCAGGCCGGAGCCGAAGGCGAAGGTGATGGCAAAGGTGCGGGCGACGTCGATGCCGAGCCCTTGCGCCACCCGGGCGTCGTCGACCGCGGCGCGCAGCCGGCTGCCGAAGCGGGTGCGGGTCAGGACCAACTGCAGCGCGATGGTGAGCACGGCGCAGATGACGATGATGAACAGGCGGTAGACGCCGATCGACACGCCGGCCAGCTCGACCCGGCCGCGCAGATAGGGCGGTAGCTGGATCAGCTGCTGCTGGGCGCCCATGAAGTAGTCGATGGCCGACATCGCCATGAACACGAGGCCGATCGAGAACAGCACCTGGTCGAGGTGGCTGCGGCGGTACAGATGCACGTAAAGGGTGCGCTCGAGCAGCGCGCCCGCGGCCGCGGTGACCACGAAGGCGATCGGTAGACACCACAGGAACGGGACGCCGTGGCGGTTGACCAGCACCACGGTGAGATAGCCGCCGGCCATGGCAAACGCGCCGTGCGCGAGGTTGACGAAGTTCATCAGGCCGAGCGTGATCGACAGGCCGACGGCCAAAATGAACAGCAGAAGGCCATAGGCGATGCCGTCGATGAGCACCGTCAGCATGCGGCCCGCATCCCGAAGCGCTGGCTGGCGCCGACGGCGGCCGGGTCGCGCCGGGGCCGCCGGTGGCGGGTCCCCGCCGTCAACGCGCCGCCTTGACCGGGTCCTTGACCTGCGGGATCTCGTGGAACTCGACGTTCCACAGCTCGCCGTCGACCTCCCGCACCTCGCGGATGTAGATCGACTGCACGATGTCGCG
Organism: uncultured Geminicoccaceae bacterium; assembly: GCA_964644915.1. GTDB lineage: Bacteria > Pseudomonadota > Alphaproteobacteria > Geminicoccales > Geminicoccaceae > CAZXYL01. The sequence continues at coordinate 3,279 of CAZXYL010000756.1, read as the reverse complement.
CGTCTCCGGATCGATGGAGACCGGCCCGCGCGGACTCGTCCAGCTCATGCCCTTCATGGCCTCGATCAGGGCATCGCCGTCGGTGTCGCCGCCGGTCTTCTCGAGCGCGGCGTAGATCAGGTGCATGCCGTCGTAGCCGGCAACGCCCATGAAGTTCGGGCGCATGCCGCCCCTCGCCTCCTTGAAGGCCTCGACGAAGGCCCGGTTCTCCGGCGAGTCGTGCGCGGTCGAGTAGTGGTGCGAGGTGATCGTGCCGATGGCGACCTCGCCCATCGAGTTCAGGATGTCGTCGTCGGTGACGTCGCCGGTGCCGATCAGCCGGATCCCCTCCTCGGCGAGGCCGCGCTCGGCGAACTGGCGCATCAGCAGGGCACCGACCCCGGCCGGGACAAACACGAACAGCGCGTCGGGCTCTGCATCGCGTGCGCGCTGCAGGAAGGGCGCGAAGTCCGGGTTCTGGAGCGGCACCCGCAGCTGCTCGACGACCTCTCCGCCGCGCGCGGTGAAGGTCTCGACGAACTGGGTCTCGGCGTCGATGCCGGGGGCGTAATCGGTGACCAGGGTCACTACCCGCTCGATGCCGTTCTCCGCGCTCCACTCGGCGATGCCGACCGTGGCCTGGGGCAGGGTGAAGCTGGTGCGGGCGATGTAGGGCGACTGCTCGGTGATGATCGAGGTCGCCGCCGAGGTGACGACCATCGGCACCCGCGCCTCGGTCGCGACCGGGGCGGTCGCCATGGCGAGCGGCGTCAGCACGAAGCCGGCGAGCACGTCGACCTCCTCGCGCACGACCAGCTCCTGGGCGAGGCGCCTGGTGACGTCGGCGACGCCGGTGTCGTCGCGGACGATCAGTTCGATCCGCCGGCCCGCGACCTCGTCGCCATGCTGCGCCACGTACAGCTGGGCCGCCGCCTCGATCTGGCGGCCGGTCGAGGCGAACGGGCCGGTGAGCGAGAGCAGGAGGCCGACCTTGACCGGCTCCTGCGCCGGCGCCGGGCCCGCGAGGGCGAGGGCGAGGGCGGCCGCCCCGAGCAGGCCGAGAGGCTGTTTCCACATGACCTCTGTTCCTCCTTGACGTTGCCGGGTGCGGGCGGGCGGGATGATCCCGCGCGGCCCGCGCACCTTCTCGCGCCACCATAGCAACAGCGCGCCGCGCTTACGACCAGGGCCGTGCCGGCCTTGACGACGGGCCCGGACGGGGGGCAATGAGCATCGGAGGTCGGCCGCCGGCTCGGTGGGCGGCGCCGGGACGAGGGAGGCGGAGATGGACGCAAGACCCCCCTTTCGGGCGGACCAGGTCGGCAGCCTGCTGCGCCCCGAGGAGCTCAAGCAGGCCCGGGCGGCGCGGGCGGAGGGCCGCATCGGCGCCGAGGCCCTGCACGAGATCGAGGACCGGCTGATCCGCGAGGTGGTGCGCAAGCAGGAGAGCGTCGGCCTCGAGGCGGTGACCGACGGCGAGTTCCGGCGCGCCTGGTGGCATTTCGACTTCCTCGCCGGGCTCGACGGCGTCGAGCTGGTCGAGGGCGAGGCGATCCAGTTCGAGGGCGTGCAGACCAAAGCGGAAAGCATCGCGGTCACCGGTCGCATCGGCTTCTCCGGTCACCCCATGCTCGACCACTTCCGTTTCCTCCGGGAGGTGGCGAGCGTGGTGCCGAAGATGACCATTCCGAGCCCGAGCGTGCTGCACTTTCGCACCGGAAGGCGTGGGATCAGCAGCGAGGTCTATCCCGACCTCGAGGCGTTCTTCGCGGACAGCGCAGAGGCCTATCGCGAGGCGGTGCGCGCCTTCTATGACGCCGGCTGCCGCTATCTGCAGCTCGACGACACGGTCTGGGCTTACCTGTGCTCGGAGAAGGAGCGCGAGGCGGCGCGCGCCCGCGGCGAGGATCCCGACCGGCTGCCGGAGGTCTATGCCCGCACGCTCGAGCGCGTCCTCGAGGCGCGGCCCCCCGACATGACCACTACCATGCACGTCTGCCGCGGCAACTTCCGCTCGACCTGGATCGCCGAGGGTGGCTACGAGCCGGTGGCCGAGATCCTGCTCGGCGAGGTCGGCATCGATGGCTATTTCCTGGAGTACGACACCGAGCGGGCGGGCGGCTTCGAGCCGCTGCGCTTCCTGCCCAAGGGCAGGAAGAAGGTGGTGCTCGGGCTGATCACCTCGAAGACCGGCGCGCTCGAGAGCAAGGACGAGGTCAGGCGCCGCATCGACGAGGCGACCCGGTACGTCGACCTCGAGCAGCTCTGCCTGAGCCCGCAATGCGGCTTCGCCTCGACCGAGGAGGGCAACATCCTCACCGAGGAGGAGCAGTGGCGCAAACTCGCGCTGATCGTCGAGATCTCCAGGGAGATCTGGGGCGGCGCCTGACCGAGCCGCAACTGACCAAGGTGGCAGCTTCCCCCGGTCGGCGTTGCTCACCGACCTGACTGACCGGCCCGGCAACCGAACACGTGGGTTCAGGCGCTCTGGGCCCTCCAAATGGCCGCTCAGCCATTCAGGGGCCGTGCGAGAACCGGCTGGTGCCCCACGGGCGTCCCGACGACAGCCGAACGGGACACTTTTGCCCGGCTGGGGCGGGGTGGCCCCACCGCAAGATCCCGGGCAAGTCCAGCCACATCTCAAGGTGGCTGGACCATGCGCGACCCGGGACTGGGGCGGCCACGCCTCGCTCAAGGCCGGCGCTCATCTCGTAAGCCTCTGATCTTCATAGGTTCCAGCATTTGGCATGAAGCGTGCTCCTTCGCTGCTCGAGCAGCGATGGCACGTCCCGAACGGCTGCCGCCAAGTGACCTGTTCGTTCCGTGGGTGACCGAGACCGCATCGATGTCATTGCCGCCTCCATTCTGGAGCACCTGCGACGGTTCCCGGATGCGCGGGACACCGCGCGCGGCGTGCATGACTGGTGGTTGGCGCCCGAACTGCGCGGTGCCTCCCTCGCCGCAGTGGAGCGTGCCCTGTGGCGCCTGGTCGCTGCCAAGCGTCTCGTGGCCGTGGTCATGCCCGACGGCAGCACCCTCTTTGCCAAGCCGGACGGACCCGGGACTCCCCAGACACCCTGATTCCGGCCGACCGATTCAGCCAACCGCCGAGCAGGAATCCATGCCATGCCCGTCCAGGTGAGCTACCCCGGCGTCTACGTCCAGGAGGAGCCTTCCGGGGTCCGGACCATTACCGGCGTCTCGACCTCGATCGCCATGTTCGTCGGTCGGACCGAGCGCGGCATCCTGAGACGGCCGACGTTGATCTTCAACGTGAGCGATTACGTGCGCAGCTTCGGT
>CAZXYL010000755.1:0-3006 GCA_964644915.1 uncultured Geminicoccaceae bacterium | reverse complement strand
GGCCGTGGCGATCGCGCGCGAACGGCTGATCGGCGACCCCGCGCGCTGACGAGGTTTACCGCTCCAGCCCGCTCGAGGTGATTCCGCCCGGAACCCCCTTCGAACTGCTCGCCAGTAGGTCGCGTCGGGGCCAATTCGCCGGCGGCGGCGGTCGCTCAGCCGCGCAGCGCCGCCTCGTGGCCGCCCGCCGACACCAGGCGCGCCGCCGCATTGGCCGCCTGCTCGGCTTCGAGCGACTTGATCGCCCGCTGCAGCTTCTCGAACGCGCGCACCTCGATCTGGCGCACCCGCTCGCGTGAGATGCCGTACTGCCCCGACAGCTCCTCTAGCGTGGTCGGCTCGTCCTTGAGCCGGCGCTCGTTCAGGATGTGCCGCTCGCGCTCGTTGAGCACGCCCATGGCGCGGTGCAGGAGCGACATCCGGTGATCGAACTCGTCCGCCTCGGCGACCGTGGTCTCCTGGCTCGCCTCCTCGTCGATCAGCCAGTCCTGCCACTGGGTCTCGCTGTCCACGCGCAGCGGCACGTTGAGCGAGTGATCGCCGCCTTCGAGCCGCCGGTTCATCTCGATGACGTCCGTCTCCGTGACGTCGAGCCGCTCCGCGATCGCCTTGACCGCCTCGGGCTTGAGGTCGCCCTCCTCGATCGCCTGCATCTGGCCCTTGAGCTTGCGCAGATTGAAGAACAGCTTCTTCTGCGCCGCCGTGGTGCCCATCTTCACCAGCGACCAGGAATGCAGGATGTATTCCTGGATCGAGGCGCGGATCCACCACATGGCGTAGGTCGCGAGCCGGAAGCCGCGGTCCGGATCGAACCGCTTGACCGCCTGCATCAGGCCGACGTTGCCCTCGGAGATGATCTCGTTGAGCGGCAGGCCGTAGCCGCGATAGCCCATGGCGATCTTGGCGACCAGCCGCAGATGGCTGGTCACCAGCTTGTGCGCCGCCTCGACGTCGCCATGCTCCTGCCAGCGCTTGGCCAGCATGAACTCCTCGTCCGGCTCCAGCATGGGAAACCGCCGGGTCTCCTCGAGGTAACGGGCGAGGCTGGAGCCTTCCGCTGGTACGGTAAGAAGGTTGGCCAAGATTCCAAGCTCCGCAGTCGCTGGTCCAGGACGATCATAGTCCATCGGCCGCTGCACGATCCAGTGCAGCATCGTCACACCCGTCGGTGCGGATTTTTTAACGCGTTGTGGTTAACGAATCATGAACGGACGGCGTTCCGAGACAGGGCCTCGAACAACGCCTCGAAGTCGCCGGGCGGCGGTCGGTCGAATCGCATTCTTTGGCCGCTCATCGGATGCTCGAAGGCCAACCGACGCGCGTGCAGGGCGATCCTCCCCAGATCCTCCACCTGCCGCCGGCATTCGGCGCTCAATTTGGGCGACCGGCGCGGGCGATACAAGGGGTCACCTACGATCCCGAGCCCGATCGCGGCAAGGTGGACACGGATCTGGTGGGTGCGGCCGGTACCGAGCGTGAGGCGGAGCCAGCAGGCGAGGTCGCCCGCGACGCGCAGGACCTCGTAGTGGGTGAGCGCCCGCTTGCCGCGCTCGACCACCGCCATGCGCTTGCGGTCCTTGGGATGCCGGCCGATCGGCCGCTCGATCGAGCCGCGGGGCTCGGGCGGCAGACCCCAGGCGATCGCCTCGTAGACGCGCTCGATGCGATGGACGCTGAACTGGGCGGCGAGGCGGACGTGGGCCTGGTCGTGCTTGGCCACAACCATGAGCCCGCTCACGTCCTTGTCCAGCCGGTGCACGATGCCCGGCCGCGCCACGCCGCCGATGCCGGAGAGCGTGCCCTGGCAGTGCGCGAGCAGGGCATTGACCAGCGTGCCGCCGGCGTGCCCGGGCGCGGGGTGCACGACCAGCCCGGCGGGCTTGTTCAGCACCAGGAGGTGCTCATCCTCGTAGAGAATCTCGAGCGGAATGGCCTCGCCCGCGGGCCTCGCGGGCGTGGGCGCCGGCACGTGCACCGCAAAGCGCTGACCCGGTTTGACCCGGCTCGAGCCGTCGGCTATCAGGGCGCCGTCGCACCGCACCTCGCCCGCGGCCAGCAGCGCCTGGAGGCGGGCGCGCGACAGTTGGGGGAGCCGGCTCGCCAGGAACTTGTCGAGCCGCTGGCCGGCATCGCCCGGCCCGGCCGTCAGGGTCAAGGTCCGTTCGGTCATCGGCGGCACAAGGTGGACAAGGTTTCAAGCGCGCTCAAGGCGTTCGTCATCGCGGCTGGTCTGGTCCTGGTGACCGGCACCATTCTGCTCGCCGCGATCATTATCGTGCGCGCAACCGGCGGCGGCGAGGTGGCGATGCCGGTACCCGACGCCGAGCTCGCGCTCCCGGCGGGCGCCCGGGTGCAACAGGTGGTGCCGGACGGGCGGCGCGTCATCCTTCTGGGTGTCGATGGCGCCGGCCAGCAGTTTCTCGCCATCGTCCACGCCGAGACGGGCGAGCGGCTGAAGCTGATCCGCATCCGGCCGGAACCCTGAGCATGGCGCTGCGGGCGGGCGATCTGGTCGAGCTCGAGATCCAGCAGGTGGGCGCTCTGGGCGACGGCATCGGTCGGCTCGGGCGCACTCCGGTCTACGTGCCGCTGACGCTGCCGGGCGACCGGCTTCAGGCCCGGCTGGCGGCACCGCGCGGCGAGGGTGTTGCCGGCGAGGTCGTGGCCTGGCGGGCGCAGGCGCCCCGCGCAGAACCGCCCTGCCCGCACTTCGGCGCCTGCGGCGGCTGCCAGCTGCAGCACGCGCCGGCGGAGGTTTATGCCGAGGCGAAGCGACGGCAGGTTGAGGACGCGCTGGCCGCCCACGGGCTGGCCGAGGGTCCGGTCGAGCCGATAGTCCCGGGCGATCCCGGATCGCGCCGCCGCCTGCGCCTCGCGTTCGTGCGCCGGGACGGCCGGGTCCGGCTCGGGTTCCGGGCGCGCTCGGGGCGCGAGGTGGTCGACGTCAGGACCTGCCCGCTTGCGCTCTCCGCCCTCGAGGCGCTCCTCGAGCCCCTGCGCGATCTG
>CAZXYL010000754.1:0-5423 GCA_964644915.1 uncultured Geminicoccaceae bacterium | reverse complement strand
CATGGCCTGACGGCCGATCTGCCCTGGGACCAGCGCCCCGAGGACGGCATGGCCGTCCTCTTCGAGACCGAGCCGCTGACGGATCGTCTCGAGATCCTGGGCGCGCCGACCCTCGAGGTCGAGCTCGCCTCGGATAAGCCGAACGCGTTCCTGTGCGCGCGCCTGTGCGACGTGGCGCCGGACGGCGCGTCCTCGCGCGTCACTTACGGCCTGCTCAACCTGACGCACCGGGAGAGCCACGAGCACCCGGCACCGCTCGAGCCCGGGCGGCGCTATGCCGTACGGCTGCAGCTGAACGACATCGCGCACGCCTTCCCGGCCGGCCACCGCATCCGCCTGGCGCTCGCGACCACCTGCTGGCCGATCGCCTGGCCCTCACCCGAGCCGGCGACGCTCACCCTGTTCACCGACGCCGCCCGCTTCAGCCTGCCGGTGCGCCCGCCGCGGCCCGATGAGGATGCCGCGCTGCGGCCCTTCCCGGGGCCGGAGGGGGCGGCGCCGGAGCAGCGCACCGTGCTGCGCCCGGGCGGTTTCGAGCGCAGCTTCGCCTACGATGTCGCGACCGATACCATGACCCACACCTCGATCGCCGATTCCGGCCTGCAGCGGATCGAAGCGCACGGCCTGGAGCTGGAGGAGATCGCGCGCGAGGTCTACCGCATCGCGAGCGACGATCCGCTCTCGGCGGACAACATGATCCACTGGACCACCCGGCGCGGCCGCGGCGAGTGGCAGGCGCGGGTCGAGACGCGCACGCGCATGCGCGCCGAGCGCGACGCCTTCCTGATCGATGCCGAGCTCGACGCCTTCGAGGGCGAGCGCCGGGTCTACAGCCGCAACTGGCACTCCCGGATCCCGCGCGATCTGGTGTAGGGCTCGTGACCCCGGCGCTCGAGGCCTTGGCGGAACGCGTGCTCGCGGGCGACCGACGGGCGCTGGCGCGCGCCATCACCCTCATCGAGTCCCGCCGGCCCGAGCATCAGGAGCAGGCCGAGCGGCTGCTCGAGCGGCTCCTGGCCGCGACCGGCGAGGCGGCGCGGATCGGCATCTCCGGCACGCCCGGCGCCGGCAAATCGACCTTCATCGAGACCTTCGGCCGGTTCGTGATCGAGCAGGGGCGCAGGATCGCGGTCCTCGCGGTCGATCCCTCGAGCCGGCGCAGCGGCGGGGCGATCCTCGGCGACAAGACGCGCATGCAGGGGCTGACCCGGGCGCCCGAGGCGTTCATCCGCCCCTCGCCCGCGGCCGAGACCACCGGTGGCATCGCCCGGCGCACGCGCGAGGCGGCCCTCGCCTGCGAGGCGGCCGGCCACGACGTGATCCTGATCGAGACCGTGGGCGTGGGCCAGAACGAGACCGCCGTCGCCGAGATGGCCGACTGCTTCGTCCTGCTGCTCTCGCCGGCGGGCGGCGACGAGCTCCAGGGCCTCAAGCGCGGCGTCATGGAACTGGCCGACCTGGTCCTGATCAACAAGGCCGACGGCGAGCTCCTGCCGGCGGCCCGGCGGGCCCAGGCGGACTATCAGGCGGCGCTGCAGCTGCTGCGGCCGGCGAGCCCCGCGTGGACGCCAGAGGTCATGACCTGCTCGGCACTGCTTGGCGAAGGCATCGCGACGGTCTGGGACGCGATCCTGCGCCACCGCGAGGCGCTGGAGCGCTCGGGCGAGCTCGCGGCCAAGCGCACGCGGCAGACCCGCAGCTGGCTCTGGGCGGAGGTCCAGGCGGGCCTGATCGACGCCTTGCGCGCCGACCCGGGCACGGCCGAACTCCTGAACGAGCTCGAGCGAGCGGTGAGCGCAGGCCAGCTGCTGCCGTCGCGTGCCGCGCGTCAGCTGATCACGCGGTTTCGAAGTCAGGGCTGACGCGCTGCCGCGCAGACCGCCCGCGCAGCGACCCTCGCGGTCGAAGGCCGCTCAGAGCGGCCGGCGCGAGCCGAACTCCTCGACCGTCACGATGCCGTCGCCGTCCGCGTCGGCGCTGGCGAAATGATTGTCGCAGGCGCCCATGAACTCGGCGCTGGTGATCTGCTCGTCGCCGTCCTTGTCGAGCCGCAAGAACAGCACGCCCAGCCGTTCCACCCTTGCGCTCCGCTCGGAGAGCGAGATCTGCACGCGGCCGGGACCGAGGGCCTTGATGAACTCCAGCTTCGTGACCACCCCGTCGCCGTCGCGGTCGAGCAGATTGAACAGCCAGGTATAGTACGCGCGGGCTTCCTCCTCGGTGACCACGCCGTCGCCGTCGAGATCGATGGATCTGGCCTGTTTCGGAGCCGGGCTCTGCTTCCGGACGAAGGTCGCCTGGCGGGTCGGCGCGAGCGCCTGCGCGGCGGCGCCACGAACTGTCGGACCCGCCTCCACACCGGTGTAGGCTGTGGCCAGCGCCGGCTGGGCCAGGACGCCGATGCTCAAGGTGACGAAGCAGGCCGTGAGTGTCCGCATCATAAATTTTCCCCGTCTCGCGTGGAACCTTTTCAGCGTGTTTTCGTTTGCCGCCCCCTCTATGATTTGCCCTTCGAGTCCCCCACAAGGGTGAAATTCGACCGGCGCGTCGATTTTGCGCGCACTGTGACGATATCGCCCCAGAGGAGAAATGGCGTCGAACAGGCGTGAAATGGCTCAGGGCAGAGGCGCGGCAGGCGGGAGGTCGGCCAAGCGGGCGTCGATTGCCCGGGCTTTCGGCTGGCTGGTCTGCGCGCCCATGGACGTGCAGGCGAGGCCGGCCGCGACGCTGGCACGGCGGAGCGCTGGCGCCAGGTCCTGGCCCTGATCCAAACTGGCGGCGAGCACGCCCGCGAAGGCATCGCCGGCGCCGGTGGTGTCCACCGGCTCGATCGCGAGCGCCGCGACGCGCAGCGCGCGACCCGGGGCGACGGCAAGAACGCCGGCACCGCCCAGCGTGATCACGCAGGTCAGGCCATGACGCGTCGCGAGCGTGCGGGCGAGATCGAGGGGCTCGGAGCTGCCGCCCGCACCTGCGACCACCCTGGCTTCGTGCTCGTTGGCCACGAGGACGTCGAGCGCATCGAGCACGCGCCCCGGCACCTCGCCCGCGGGCGCCAGATTGAGGATGCTGCGCGCGCCGGCCGTCCGGGCGCGCTCGATCAGCGCGAAGGTCTGGGCGGGCTCGACCTCGTTCTGACAGAGCAGCGTCATGCTCGGGCACAGATCGCTGCCGCCCACCTGGCCCGCGTGCGTGTCCAGGTTCGCGCCGCTCGCGACGATGATCTGGTTCTCGCCCCGGCGATCGATGCCGATCACGGCGGTGCCGGTCGGCCGGCTCGAGACGCCGATGCCGCCGACGTCGACGCCCGCGTCCTGCAGCACCGCGCGCATGAGCCGGCCGAACTCGTCCTCGCCGACCTGGCCGACCATGCGCACGGGGGCACCGGCCTTGGCCGCGGCCGCCGCCTGGTTCGCGCCTTTGCCCCCCGGGGCCAGCTCGTAGGCCGGGCAGAGCACGGTCTCGCCCGGCCGCGGCAGAGCCGGGACGCGGAAGAGCATGTCGACGTTGAGCGAGCCGAAGACCAGCAGCATGCAGAGCGTCTCCCCGGGTCGGACTAGAGCGGATCGGGTCCGGTGAGGGAAGGCTTTTCGGCGGCGCGCCCTGCGCGCTGGCTTGCCAAGCGCCGCCCCTGTTCCCTACTAAGTCGGCGCGGCACGCCCTTTCGCCGCGCCGGAGCGAGGCCGAAGATGACGACCTACGAACCCGCGGAGACCTACGAGCCCGAAGAGATCTACGTCGACGACAAGAGCGTGGCGTGCGACGGCGGGGGCGGGGCGCTCGGGCATCCGCGGGTCTGGCTGGCGATGGACTCCTCGGGCCGGATCGAGTGCCCGTACTGCAGCCGGATCTTCGTCCAGCGGCCGGGCGCGCCTTCGGGCGAGGAGATCCGCAAGGCGGGCCCTCCCGGCGTCAAGGCGGGCGATCCCACCATCACCACGGATCCCGAGCCCCAGGGCGGGTAGCAAAAAGGCGCCCGAGGGCGCCCTTTCGGAAATCCTCCGGCGGCTCAGCGCTTGGAGAACTGGAAGCTGCGGCGCGCCTTGGCCAGGCCGTACTTCTTGCGCTCCACCCGGCGCGGGTCGCGGGTCAAGAAGCCGCCCGCCTTCAGCGGCGGCCGCAGGTTCGGATCGTAGGCGACCAGCGCCCGGCTGATGCCGTGGCGCACGGCGCCGGCCTGGCCGGACAGGCCGCCGCCGATCACCGTGCACACGACGTCGAACTGCTGCGCCCGGCTCGCGACGACGAACGGCTGGTTGATGATCATGCGCAGCACCGGACGGGCGAAATAGACCTCGGCGTCGCGACCGTTCACGGAGATGCGGCCCGCGCCCGGCTTCACCCAGACCCGCGCCACCGCCGACTTGCGCCGACCGGTGGCATAGGCGCGGCCCTGGGCATCGATCTGCGGCGCGGCCAGCGCCGCCTCGGTTTCGGGCGGGGCGGTCGGCGCCAGATCCTTGAGGTCGGCGAGCGTGCGGGTCGGGCTCTCAGCCATGGTCATGGCCTCTCACGGTGTTCTTGCGATTGCGGGCGGCGAGGTCGAACGCGTCGGGCGATTGCCCCTGATGCGGATGCTCGGGGCCGACATAGACGTGCAGCTTCTTGAGCTGCTGCCGCCCGAGCGCACCCTTGGGCAGCATGCGCTGCACCGCCTTCTCGATCACCCGCTCCGGGTGCGCGCCCTTCAGGATCTGCCCGGCGGTCCGCTCCTTGATCCCGCCCGGATAGCCGGTATGCCAGTGGTACTTCTTGTTGCCGAGCTTGTTGCCGGTGAGCGCCACCTTCTCGGCGTTGACCACCACGACGTGGTCGCCGCAGTCGATGTAGGGCGAGTACATCGGCTTGTGCTTGCCGCGGAGGCGCTCCGCGACGATGGCGGCGAGCCGCCCGAGCACCAGGCCGTCGGCGTCGATCAGGCACCAGTCCCGCTTGATGTCGTCGGGCGTGGCTGCGTAGGTTCTCATCGCATCGAGGCTCGATCGCAAAAGGGCAAAAAGAAACGGCTCGGACCGAAGGCCCGAGACGCGCGTCTACCTAGGCAGATCGGCCGTGCCTGTCAACGTCTGCCGAGAACGCGAGGCGCTTTGCGTCCCCTCGAGCGCTCAGTCCGGCGCGCGTGAGGCTACATCCTGCGCGCGCTACGGCGCCGGGCCGAAGAGGCCCTGAGCGTCGAACGCGCCGAGCAGGGCGGCTATCCCCACGCCGCTCGCCCCCACGGCCGCGACGATGATGGCGAGCCGCAAGGCGCCCGTGATCCGGCGGAGCGCCTGCTCGACCGTGAACCAGGTGAGCAGGCCCAGGACGAACGCCGCGCGCCCGTCCAGCCCTGCCGCCTGCTCGTTCACCGCGCCCACGAACTGCACCGCCCAGTCCAGGAACGCGCCGAAGCTCTCCATAGCTGCGTCGCCCCCTTCTCGCCC
>CAZXYL010000753.1:0-9474 GCA_964644915.1 uncultured Geminicoccaceae bacterium | reverse complement strand
TCGCCGCGCAGGTCGATCCCCTGCTCCTTCTTGAACTCGTCGGCCATGTAGTCGATCAGGCGCTTGTCGAAGTCCTCGCCGCCGAGGAAGGTGTCGCCGTTGGTGGCCTTCACCTCGAACACGCCGTCGCCGATCTCGAGGATCGAGATGTCGAAGGTGCCACCACCCAGATCGTACACGGCAATGGTCTGGGCCTTGGACTTGTCGAGGCCGTAGGCGAGTGCCGCCGCGGTCGGCTCGTTGATGATGCGCAGGACCTCGAGGCCCGCGATCTGGCCCGCGTCCTTGGTCGCCTGGCGTTGGGAATCGTTGAAGTACGCCGGCACCGTGATCACCGCCCTGGTGACCGTCTCGCCGAGGTGGCGCTCGGCGGTCTCCTTCATCTTCTTGAGCACGTAGGCGCTGATCTGCGAGGGCGCCTTCTTCTCGCCGCGCGCCTCGACCCAGGCATCGCCGTTGTCGGCCCGCACGATCTTGTACGGGACCATGTCGACGTCCTTCTTGACCACCGGATCGTCGAAGCGGCGCCCGATCAGGCGCTTGACCGCGAAAACCGTGTTCTGCGGGTTGGTCACCGCCTGCCGCTTGGCCGGCATGCCGACCAGGACCTCGCTGTCGTCCGTGAAGGCGACCATCGAGGGGGTGGTGCGCATCCCCTCCTCGTTCTCGATCACGCGGGCGTTCTTGCCCTCCATGATGGCCACACAGCTGTTCGTGGTGCCGAGATCGATGCCGATGATCTTATTGCTCATCCCACTCTCTCACGCCCGAGGCATGCTGATCGCTCATTCACCCACGGCCGCCATCCGGCGGGCGGCGGCGCCGCGCCGAGGCTCGAGGGCCAGAGTCGGTGTTCGTTCCGGTTGCTCATATAAGAACCGGCCGTGGGAGCTGCAACCGGCGTCCGGCCGGAGAATTGCCCGCCCGCAGCGGCGTGGCGCAACCGTTGCGCGAGAGTCAGATGGTGACTTCGATGCCGGCGTCGGCGCCAGCGGTAGCCGGAGCGGGCGTCGGCGCGCGGCCCGGCGCGGCGCCGGAGGTGGGGCGGCCGCTCGCGAGCGCCGCCCACGACGCGCGCAGCTCGCCCAGCCGCTCGACCAGCTCGTCGCAGATCGAAGGATCCTGGGTCAGATTCACGCTTTGCAGGCGCAGGCCCAGATAGGTGTAGATGCGATCGAGATTGGCGGCGATCTCGCCGCCCCGTTCGTGATCGAGCGCCGCCTGCAGGCCGTCGATGATGGCCGTGGCCTTGGCGACCGCGACGCAGCGTTCCTTGACCTGCCGCTCCTCCAGCGCGCGCCGCGCCTCCTTGATCCGCCGGATGGCGCCGTCGTAGAGGAGCACGATCTGCTGCACGGGGGCCTGGGTCTCGGCCGCCAGGCCGTAAGCGGTCATGGCCTGTCGCATGCTCTGCATGGTGGAAGCTCGTCTCGTCCCTCAATCGGTCCGGCGGTCGGGCGCCCCTGCTGCCGCCTCAGCGCTGCTTGCTGTAGAAGGAGGACTCGATCTGCTGGCGCAGGCTCTCCATCAGCTGGTTCATGGTGGCGAGCGCGGCCTCCATGGCGACAAAGCGCTCGAACAGGCGCTCGCGCTCGAGCTCGAGCCGCTCCTCCAGGCGCTCGATGCGCTGCCGGTTGAGCTGGTTCTGGCCATCCAGGGAAGCGATCTCGCTGGTGACCAGCCCGTTGCGATCGCTCGCCATGGCGTCCATCGCCGCATGGAGCTGCGCCCCGAGGCCGACCGAGACGTCCAGCTGGATGCCGCTTGCCGAGGCGTTGCCGGTGTAGAGGACCTTGAGGCCCTGCGCGCCGCCCTGGAGCACGGTCAGGACCTGGCCCTGCACGGCGACGGTGCCGTCGTCGCTGCCGTCGGCCGAGCCGCCGATGTTGGCGGAGACGATCTGGCCGCCGGCCCAGGCGACGTTCAGCTGGTAGCCCCCGGCGCTGTAGCCGGTTTTGCCGTCGAAACCGACCAGGACCACATTCGCGCTCGAGCTCGACAGCCCGAAGGCGAACAGCTCGCGCACCGCCTCGGTCTGGTTGAGCAGCGCCTCGTCGAGCCGCGCCTCGTCGATCTTCAGGGTATTGGTGGTCAGCGGATTTCCGGTCTGTCCGGCGCCCTGGAAGGTGATGCCGATCTGGGCGAGGACGCTGAAGACCGGATCGCCGCCCTGGACCGCGCCGCCGATGGCCGCGGCCAGCCGGGCACGAACGTCCGAAAGCGCTCTGGTGCCGGCGAGGATGGCGGCACCACTCTCGTCCCCGGCCGGAACGTCGGTCATCGACTGCTGATTGAGGAAGGTCCGCAGCTCGTTGTAGGCGCCGACGAAATCGACGATCGCCTGCTTGACCTGGCCGAGATCGCGCTCGACGTCCAGCCGCACGGTCGTGCCGGGCTCGGCCTTGAACAGGCTGAGCGTGACCCCCGCGAACACGTCGCCCACGGTATTGCTCTGTCGCTCGATGGTGGTGGCGAGGCCGTCGACCTTGATCTGAGCGTTCTGCGCCACCTGCAGCTCGTTGGCGAAATCGCCGGCGCCGTCGAGGACGCCGAGGCTCTGCAAGACGCCGCCGGCAGTGTCGGCGGCGCCGATCTGCGCGTTGGTGCCGGTCTCGTCGGCGGTCAGGACGAGAACCTGCTCACTCGCCGTGATCGAGACGATGCTCGCGGTGACACCGGTCGCGAGCTCACCGCTGTTGGCGGTGTTGATCCGGTCGCGCAGCTCGAGGAGGCTGTTGTTGGGATCGACGGCGATCGCGCGGCCATTGATCTCGAAGCTGCCGGCGAGCCCGAGCGCGTCGCCGAGCGCGCCCGCGATGCTGGCGCTGGCCACCTTGTGTGCCGTCGCGACCTGCAGGATCTCGATCGTGTGCGTAGCCGACTGGGCCGCGTTGGTGACGCTGATGCCGAGCAGCTGGCCCGCCTGGGACGGCGACTGAGTGTCGGTCCGGGTGCTGGTCGCGAAGATCTGCTTGGCCTTGAAGACGTCGCCGGCGCCGTCGAAGCTGACCGCGCCGCGCAGCCTGGCCACGGCATCACGCAGCGCGAGCGCCAGGGTTCCGACATCGCGCAGGGCGGCGATCTTGAGCTCGCGATCGGCGATCCGCTGTCCCATGCGGTCGATCGGGATCCGCTTGGCCTGGATCAGCGCGTCGACCGCGCCCTTGATGTCGATGCCCGAGCTCAGCCCGTTGAAGAAGGCGCGGCCGTTCTGGCCGACGACCAGGCTGTCGAGGTTGAGTTGCGTCGCCATTCCGGTCCCGATCAGGCGCGCTCGTCGAGCAGCGGTTCGCGGAGCGCCGAATAGAGCCGCAGCAGCTCCTCGGCCGGGATCTGATCGACCACCTCGCCGGTCGCCCGGCTGACCATCTGCAGCACGACGCGGCCGCTGGTTTCGTCCGGATGCATGCTGACGCGAAGGCCCGGATCGGTGACCAGAGCCCTCAGGCGATCCGCTTGCAGCCGGTCGGCGTCGGTCGAGCGGTGGACGGCGGGGGCCCGGTCGGGTTGCGGCAGGCTGGCCGGGCGCGCACGGCCCTCGATCGAGAGGCCGGCAGGCGGGGCCGCGCGTGGCGCCGGCTCTGGCGTGATCGGCTGCGCTGCGACGGTCAGATGCCCGGTCATAACGGGGCTCGACGATCAGTCGGCGAGACCGGGACCTGAGGGGAGCGCCGCGCCGGCGGCCCCCCTCGACGTCCCGAGGTCAGCCTACTGCAGCAGCCGCAGCAGGTTCTGCGGCATCAGGTTGGCCTGGGCGAGCATGGCGACACCCGCCTGCATCAGCACCTGCTTGGAGGTGAAGGTCGTCATCTCCGCCGCCAGGTCGAGGTCGAGCAGCGTGCTCCGTGCCGCCTCGGCGTTCTCGATCGAGATCCGCAGGTTCTCGGCCGCGAAGTCGAGGCGGTTCTGAGCGGCGCCGATGTCCGCGCGCGCCGTGTTGAGGGTGTCGATCGCGTCGTTGATGTTGTCGATCGCGGTGGCCGCGTTGCCGGTGGTCGTGATGTCGTCGAGGTCGACGCCCAGGTCGCCGGCGGTGACCGCGGTCATGTCGAAGGACAGATCGTCCTCGGTGGCCTCGGTCCCGGTGCCGACCTTGAAGGTGAGCGTGGCCGCGGCGTTGATCAGCTTGGTGCCGTTGAACTCCGTGTCGTTGGCGACCCGGTCGATTTCCTCGACCAGGGCCTGGAACTCGGTGTCCAGGAAGCCACGCTCGGTGTCGCCCAGGTTCGCGGACGCCGCCTGCATGGCGAGCACCTTCATCCGGGTCAGGATGTCGGAGATGGTGCTCATGGCACCGTCCGCGATCTGCAGCATCGAGTTCGCCTGACCGGCGTTGACCACGGCCTGCTTCAGGCCCTGGACCTCGGCGTTCATGCGCTGGCCGATGGCCATCGAGGCGGCGTCGTCGCGGGCCGAGACCACGCGCTTGCCGATCGACAGCTTGGCGAGCGACGCGGACGCCTGGGCGTCGGTCATCGTGAGGTTGCGATGCGCGACGTTGGCGGCGTGGTTGGAGACGACATTGAGAGGCATCGAGGCGGACCTCCTACTTGGATGGTTTGCGTTTCCGGCGGCTACATGCCGCCGCCCGTCGTGCGGGCGCCAGGGTCGACGCAAGCCGCGTGCCAGCGGCCGGCAGGCCCCAAAGCCGAGGCTCCACCTCGATCTCGGGCCAGGCAGCCACGGCGCGCCCGGCAAAGCTTGCCGGTGGTGAGCCTGCCGCTCGGCAGTTCTTGCCCCTCGCGCGGCCGGTCAGCCCCCATGCCCGCCCCCGAACGGCAGCGGATGGCGTAGCTCGTAGGTGTCGCTCGCGAGCACGTACTGACACGCGAGCCGGCGGCCGGTGTCGATCAGCAGCGGCGCTTTCAGATTGGCGGTGCAGCGCACGCCGCCCGCCTCGGCCCGGAGGCTCACGATGGCGACGACGGCGAGGGCCTCCCAGTCGAAGCCCAGCCCGCGCGCCGCCTGCGCGAGATCGGCCCGCGCGATCGGGCCGCGCTCGCGCTCGAGCGGCAGGACCAGAAAGCCCAGCTCGGGATCGTCGAGCGCCTGCAGCAGCTTGAACGGCACGTCGCGCTCCGGCACCTCGGCGAGCACGAAACGGACGCGGCCGGGAAAGCCGAGCAGTCCCCTGGCGATCGTGACGGTGCGTGCAGGGTCGAACGCGATCGGACCGAAGCGGGTCTGAATCTCGCAGTACCCCGGCGGCGGTCCCATGGCGTCCATGGCAAGGGCGACGGCTTCGGTCATCCAAGTCTCCGTCCTGGTCGAACGAGGTGGGCGGGCGGTCAGCGCAGGAAGTCGACGAGCGAGAGCTGGCTCAGCCGGCCGATGGTGGCGAGCGCGCTCTCGATCAGCATCTGATCCTGAGCGAGGCGGGTGATGGCCTCGGCGACGTCGACGTTCTCGATCTCGCTGATCTGGCGCTGCAGGTAGAGCGTGGTTTCGCCATGGCGCAGGGCGATCTCTTCGAGCCGTGCCTGGCGCGCGCCGAGCTCGCTCTGGTAATCGGCGAGCTTGGGCAGGGCGGCGTTGACCAGATCGAGGGCGTCCTCCAGCAGAGCCCGGTCGCCTGTGGCATCGCCCGCCATCACCGCGCGCATGGCGCCGATCAGCTCATGGAAGCCTTCCCGGTCCGCGGTCATGCCGTAGGTGAGCTGGAGGTGCTCGTCGGCGCGCACGGTGAGCTCGAGCGCATCGCCCTGGTAGTAGGTCCCGTCGGCCTGGCCGAAATCGGCGAAGGCCGGATCGAGCGCCACCGGCGGCGTGTCGGTCCTGGAGCCCGCGAACAGGTAGCGGCCGTGCAGGCTCGTGTTCAGGCTGTTCACCGTCTCCTCGAGCATGAGCTGGGCCTCGGTGCCCACCACGCCGGGCACACCGGAGCCATCGTTCAGACGCTGCATGAGCAGCACGCGCAGGCGCGTGGCGAGCTCGTGCAGGGAGCCCACGGCGCTCTCCATCACCTGCAGACGCCCGGCCACCTGCTCGCTGTTGCCCTGGAACTGCTGCGCGCGCTGAAGCAGGGTCTTGGCGCCGAGCAGCCGTTCGGCGTCGGGTGCCAGGTCGCGGAAATGCTCCGCGATCTTGCCCGAGCTGATCTGCGTCTGGGTGAGGCGGGCGCGGGTCTGGGCGGTGAGCAGCGCCTGGGTGAGGCGCTGGTGCTGGGCGAAGTCGCCGACTCGATCGACCATCGTTCCCTCTCCCGCTCAGCCGGTCACCCGGAACAGCTCGTCGAACATCTGATCGGTGATCGAGATCAGCCGCGCCGCCACGGTGTACGCTTTCTGCAGCTGCACGAGGCGGGCCATCTCCTCGTCGAGATTGACGCCGGAGACCGACGCGAGCCGGAAGTCGAGGGCATCGGCCATGGCGCGGTCACGGCTCGCCGCCTCGTCCGCGTGCGCGGCCTGGCTGGCGGCCCGGGCGATGATCGCGGCGGCGTAGTCGCCCATGGCGATGCTCTGCGCCGCAAGGCCGCCCCGCGCGATGACATCGTGCTCGCCACGCAGCGCCGCAGCCAGTTCCTGCGCGCCGCGATTGTCGCCCCGGCCGCCCAGGGTCGCCACGAGCGGCGGGCCCTCGACGTCGAGCCGTGCCGTGGCAAGGCGCGACGGGTCGGCCCTGAGATCGGCGCGGACCTGGAGCGAGCTTGCGCGCTCGCGCCCGAGCACGAACAGATCGTTCAGGCCGAAATAGTGGGAGAAGCCGTAGGTGCGGCTTCGCCCCGCCGCATCCTCGATCGTGATCGCGCTGTCGCCTTCGGCCAGCGCCAGGCCCTGGCCGGGATCGGCGAGGTGGATCTGGAGCCTGCCGTCGGCGCCGATCGCGGCGGTGCCGAGGGCGCCCAGGCCGGCGTTGATCTGGGCCACGAGCGCGGTCTCGTCGGCCGCGGCGCCCACGTCCACCTGGAAGGCCGCGAGCGTGCTGCCGTCGGCCTTGTCGATGATCGCAAAGGTCGCGCTGCCGCTGCGTGCGGCGCCGGCGAAATCGGCCAGATCGGTCCGGGTGCCGACAAGCGAGGCGGGCGGCGGGAAGGCCACGCCCGCGTTGTGCGCGGCGTTGAGCGCGAAGCGCAGCCCCTCGGCCAGCTCCTGGACCTGATCGTCCAGCTCGGGGAGCACGCGATCGCGCACCCCGAGCAGGCCTTGCAGCCGCCCGCCGCCGAGGCGGCTGATGATCAGCTGGTCGGCGTCAGGGGTGCCGTCGTTCTGGAGCTCGGGGCTGAGCGCGGCTCGGACCCCGCGCGAGACCAGCTCGAGGCCGGCCGAAGGGTCGATCGGCTTGCCGGTCGCGGGATCGATCTGGTCCTGGCGGAAGACCGAGATCGCGCCGAAGGTGGTCTCGGACGTGACCAGGCTCGCCGCGTCGTAGACGAGGACGCGCGGGCGCCCGTCGAGCAGCGTGATCCCGCCCGACGTGAAGACCGCAAGGGCACCGCCGTCCTTGACGATGGTATGGATGTCCAGCTTCTCGGCCAGGCTCTTGACCAGGCGGTCGCGGCGGTCCTGCAGATCGGCGCTGCTCTGGCCGGCATGGGCGAGCCGCGTGATCTCGGCGTTGAGCTCCGCGATCGCCCCGAGCTCGTGATTGATCTCGGCCACGGCACCGCCGATCTCCCGATCGGCCTCGCCGCGCAGGCGCTGGATGTAGCCGGCGAGATCGCCGATGGTATCGCTCAGCTGCTCGGCCCGGTTCACGACCTCGGTGCCGAGCACGCCGGTCTCCGGGCTGTTGGCGAGCGCCTCCAGGGCCGCGGCGAGCCCGCCGATCTGCGTCGCGAGATCCCGGCTGTCGCCGGGGGCGCCGAAGAACCCCTGGATGCGGCCGTGGTAGCGATCGAGGGCCAGGCTCTCACCCAGCCGCGTGCTCTGCCGGCGCACCTCCGCGGTGAGGAAGCGGTCGGTGAGGCGGGCGACCTCCAGCGTGCGGGCGCCGGCGCCGCGATCGCCGACGAACACGGATTCCTGCTCGACGATCTTGCGCGCGTAGCCTTCGGTGTTCGCGTTGGCGACGTTGTGCGCCGTGACGCTGAGCGCGCGCTGGCTGACGTTGAGCCCGGAGAGCGCGTTGGCGAGCGTGGCCTGGAGGGACATGGGGGCCGCTCAGAGCTGGCGGTTGAAGGCGATCGAGATCACCTGCCCGCGCGCTTCCGTCTGGGCGGTCTCGCCGCGCGGGCCGTAGCTGAGCCCGCGGGCGCTCCGGGCGAGGCTGTCGGCGATGTTGCGCATCACCTTCTCGACCACGCTCTGCGCCGCGAGCAGGGCGTTCAGATTGGCGCTCACCGCTTCCTGGAACCCGCGCATGGCCTCGTTCAGCCGCGCCCGGACCGGCGGATCGAGGGCGGCCAGCACCTCGGGCGAGCGGCGCAGGCGGTCGAGTTCGATCTCGTAGGCCTCGGCGAGCGCCGCCTTCTCGTCCTGGATCTCCGGCAGCACCTCCAGGCGCATGCTGCGCAGGACCGCGCGCTCGTGGTCCATGACCTGGGCCAGCCGCTGCATCAGGGTCATCAGAATCGTGACCTGCTCGAGCGGCTCCATCACGCCACCTCCTGCATCTTGAGCATTTCCCGGAGAACCGTGTCCGCGAGGCCGATCCCGCCGCTGCGGCTGATCAGCTTGGCGATCTCGTCGTTGAGCATGCCGCGGAAGGGATCGCCCTCGCCGCCGCCGAAGAAGATGCCCTCGCCGCTCAGCTCCTGGGTCATGGAGGCGAGCATCTGGGCCAGGAACACGGCTTCGAACTCTTCCGCGACCCGGCGGAGCGCCGTCGGGCCCTGCCGGGCGGGCGGTGCGGCGGCGCTCGTGGCGGCCGGGGTCGGCAAGGCCGGCATCGGATCGCTCACTACATCACCTCGATGTCGGCCTGGAGCGCGCCCGCCGCCTTGATCGCCTGCAGGATGCCGATGAGATCGCGCGGGCTGACCCCCAGCGCATTGAGCCCGGCGACCAGCTGCTGCAGGGAGACGCTGCCGTCGAGGACGGCCATCGGCACCCGGCCCTCCGTGACCTCGACCCGGGTGCGCGGCACGACCACGGTATCGCCCTCGCCGAGCGGGTTCGGCTGGGACACCTGCGGCGTCTCGGTGATCTGGACGGTGAGGTTGCCCTGGGCGACCGCGACCTGGCTGATGCGCACGTTCTCGCCCATGACGATGATGCCCGACTGCTCGTCGATCACCACCCGGGCCGACTGGTCGGGCTCGACCCGGAGCTGCTCGACCTCGGTGAGCAGCGCCGCGACGCGGCCGCGGTACTGCGGAGGCACGGCGAGCGCCACCGTGGTCGGATCGCTCGCGCGCGCTGCCGGCAGGTTGAGGTGGCCGTTGATGGCGCGGGCGATGCGTTCCGCGGTGGTGAAATCCGGGTTGCGCAGGGCGATGCGGACCCGCTCGAGCTGGTCGAGGTCGAACTCGACCTCGCGCTCGACGATGCCGCCGGCCGCGATCCTGGCCGACGTCGGCACGCCGCGGGTGAT
>CAZXYL010000752.1:0-2834 GCA_964644915.1 uncultured Geminicoccaceae bacterium | reverse complement strand
TGGCCCTCGATCTCCTTGGTCACATCCCAGAGCAGGTCCACTTCCTTGGGCTCCGCCTCGCCCTTGCCGATGCGCTTGAGCATCCGCCAGAGCCAGCCGGTGCCCTCGCGGCAAGGCGTGCACTGGCCACAGGATTCGTGCATGTAGAATTTGGCCAGGCGGGCGATCGCCGCGACGATGTCGGTGGATTTGTCCATCACGATCACGCCCGCGGTACCGAGGCCGCTCTGCGCATCGCGCAGCGCATCGAAGTCCATCAGCACGTCGTCGCACACGGCCTTCGGGATCAGCGGCACCGACGAGCCGCCCGGGATCACGGCGAGGAGGTTGTCCCAGCCGCCGCGCACGCCGCCCGCGTGCCGCTCGATCAGCGCTCGCAGCGGGATGCTCATGGCGTCCTCGACCGTGCACGGCTGGTTCACGTGGCCCGAGATGCAGTAGATCTTGGTGCCGGTGTTGCCCGGCCGGCCGAAGCCCGCGAACCAGGCGGCGCCGCGGCGCAGGATGGTGGGCGCCACGGCGATGGTCTCGACGTTGTTGACCGTGGTCGGCCGGCCATAGAGACCGACCGCGGCCGGGAACGGCGGCTTGAGCCGGGGCTTGCCCATCTTGCCCTCGAGGCTCTCCAGCAGCGCCGTCTCCTCGCCGCAGATGTAGGCCCCGGCCCCGCTGTGCAGATAGATCTCGTAGTCGTAGCCGGAGCCGCAGGCATCCCTGCCGATCAGGCCCGCCTCGTAGGCCTCCTCGATCGCCGCCTGCAGCACCTTCGCCTCGTGGATGAACTCGCCCCGGATGTAGATGTAGCAGTGCGTGCAGCCCATGGCGGCGCCGGCGAGCAGGCAGCCCTCGATCAGCTTGTGCGGATCGTGGCGCATGATCTCCCGGTCCTTGCAGGTGCCGGGCTCGCTCTCGTCGGCGTTGACCACGAGGTAGATGGGCCGTCCGTCGGACTTCTTGGGCATGAAGGACCATTTGAGCGCGGTCGGGAAGCCCGCCCCGCCGCGTCCACGCAGGCCGGACTGCTTGACCTGCTCGAGGATCCACTCGCGGCCCTTGGCGATCAGGTCGCGCGTGCCGTCCCAATCGCCGCGCCGGCGCGCCGCGGCCAGGCGCCAGTCGTGCTCGCCATAGAGGTTGGTGAAAATCCGATCCTTGTCACTCAGCATCCTGGTCGCCCGGTTTCCCGCCCCTCTTCCTGGTGCGTGCGCTCGTCACCTGATCGCGCGGCCCGCCCTTTCGGGCCGCGGCGAGCTCTTTGTCCTCGGGCGAGCCGGTGATCACCTCGCCCACCTCGTCGGCCGGCCGGCCCTCGCGCTCGACCTTCTCCGCCTGCTCCTTGACGCGCCGGGGCGGTCGCCCCTTCTCGACCGGCTCCTGATCGGGCGCGGCCGGCCCTTCCGGCTCGGGCTCCGCCTCTTCCGCCAGCACGTGGGGATCCTCGTGCAGCGTCGTCTTGCCGCGGGCCGGCATCGAGGTGATGCGGCCGTTCTGCGGGCCGGGCCGGGGCTGCTCGCCGCGCGCCAGCGCCTCGATGACGGCACGCGTCTTCTCGTAGTCGAGGTCCTCGTAATAGAAGTCGTCGATCCACATCATGGGCGCGTTGGCGCAGGCGCCCAGGCACTCGAACTCGCGGAGGTAAAAGCGGCCGTCCGGCGTCGACTGGCCGAGCTCGATGCCCAGCGCGTCCTGGCACGCCCGCACGACATCGTCGGAGCCGCACAGCCAGCACGGTGTGGTCGTGCACACCCGCACCTGGATCTTGCCCACCGGCCGCGTGTTGAACATGTCGTAGAAGGAGGCGACCTCGTAGACCCGGATCGGCATCATGCGCAGCCAGTCGGCGACGTAGTCCAGCGCCGCCTGCGGCAGCCAGCCGCCGCACTGCTCCTGTGCCAGGTGCAGAAGCGGGATCACGGCGCTCGCCTGCCGCCCTTGCGGGTACCGCGCGATGACGGCCTTGGCCGTGGCCTCGTTCTCGGGAGTGAACTCGAAACGATCCGGCGCGCTCACCGGTCGATCTCCCCGAACACGATGTCCATCGCGCCGATGATCGCCGGGATGTCGGGCAGCATATGGCCTTTGGCCATGAAATCGAGCGCTGCCAGATGCGGAAAGCTGGACGCGCGCACCTTGCAGCGATACGGCCGGTTGGTGCCGTCCGAGACCAGATAGACGCCGAACTCGCCCTTGGGCGCCTCGACCGCGGCATAGGTCTCGCCGGGCGGCACATGGAAGCCCTCGGTATACAACTTGAAATGATGGATCAGCGCCTCCATCGACCGTTTGAGCTCCGCGCGCCGTGGCGGCACCACTTTCTGGTCGCGCAGCTTGATCTCGCCCGACGGCATCTGCTCCAGGCACTGCGCCATGATCCTGAGCGATTGCCGCATCTCCTCCATGCGCACCATGTAGCGGTCGAAGCAGTCGCCGTTCCTGCCCACGGGGATGTCGAAGTCCATCCGGTCGTAGACTTCGTAGGGCTGGCTCTTGCGCAGATCCCATGGCACACCCGAGGCCCGCAGCATCGGGCCGGTGAAGCCCAGATCCAGCGCCTCCTCGGCACTGACCACGCCGATGTCGACCAGCCGCTGGCGGAAGATGCGGTTGTCGGTGATCAGGCGCTCGATATCGTCGACGACCTTGGGGAAAGTCTGCATCCATGCCGCGATGTCCTCGGCCAGGCCCGCGGGCATGTCGCGGTGCACGCCGCCCGGGCGGTAGTAATTGGCGTGCATGCGCGCACCCGAGACCCGCTCGTAGAACTCCATGAGCTTCTCTCGCTCCTCGAAGCCCCAGAGCAGCGGCGTCATGGCGCCGACGTCGAGCGCCAAGGT
>CAZXYL010000751.1:0-4026 GCA_964644915.1 uncultured Geminicoccaceae bacterium | reverse complement strand
GTTCGCCATGATGGTCGGCGAGCGTCTGTTCGCCGCCTGGCGCTGGCTGCTGCTGCTGCGCGTGGCGGAGCGCGGCGTGCGCTTCTGGCCGGTGCTGCGCGTCACCTTCATCAGCAATTTCGTCGGCATCTTCCTGCCCGGGGGGGTCGGCATCGAGGTGCTGCGCGTGCTCGGTCTCTCGCGCGTGATGGCGGATCTGCCGCTGGCGCTGTCCTCGGTGCTGGTGGAGCGGCTGTGCGGGCTGCTGTCCCTCGTCCTGATGATCGCGCTCGGCCTCCTGCTCGCGCCGGTCGAGTGGCCCTACGCGCTCGACGTGGTGGTCGGCGGCTGCCTGATGGCGCTGGTTTTGGTCGTGGCGGCGCTGGTCCATCCCGCGCCGCGTCGTCTGGCGCGCAGCGTGCTCGCCCGTCCGGCGCTCGGGCGCGTGCGCGCGGCGCTGATCGGCCTGGAACGCCGCCTGGACACCTATGCGCGCCGCCCCGGGGCGCTGCTCTGGTCGCTGGCCATGGCCGCCGCCTTCCAGGCGCTCCGCATCGCGACCGTCGTGGTCGGCGCGCTGGCGCTGGGCATCGGCGTCGATCCCGTCCTGCTCGTGATCGTGGTGCCGGTGGGCATGCTGATGGGAGGCCTGCCGATCTCGATCGGCGGCTTCGGCCCGCGCGAGGCGTCTTACGTGGCGCTGCTCGGCCTCGCCGGCGTCCAGCCGGAGGCGGCGCTTGCCCTGGCGCTCACCCGCGAAGCCTTGAACCTGGTCACGACCTTGCCGGGTGCCGTGATGTACGCCCGCGCGCCACTCGGCGGTGCCCGTTAGCGCGTCGTGTCCAGGCCGCGCTCCCGCGCCCCCGGCCAGGGTAGCGGCTCCGGGCGCTCCGCTTGCGGCAACGGTTCGCCAGGCAGGCGCCGCGCCCGCGATCGGCGGACGCGCACCCGGCGGGGCCGCTGGAGCATGATGCCGAAATAGGCGAACAGCAGGAGGGCCGGGGGCATGATCAGGACGTTGTCCGTGGTCGCGTAGACCGCCAGGCTCACGAACGCCGCGATGAGGAAGGCGCGGCCGTCCGCATCGACCCTGGCCAGCAGCTGCCGGGCCCAAAGCGCGACCGCACCGATGAACAGAACCAGGCCGACCACCCCGGTCTCGACCAGGATGCGCAGATATTCGTTGTGCGGTAGGGCGAACCAGTTGCCGAGCCGGCTGGCGCTGCCGATGCCCTGCCCGAGCACGGGGCTCAAGAGGAACTCCTCGAAGTAGCGCGACCAGAGCTGGTCACGCCCGGACATGTTCACGAGGCCGCCGTCGTCCGCGAACATGCGCGCCTCCAGGAACGGCCACGCGAAGATGAAGATCGCGGCCACCATCCCGGTGGCGACGCCCGCCGCCATGCCCAGCCGGCCGAGCTTGTCCCGCAGGCCGCCGGATGCCGCCGCGTAGACCAGCGCGAACAGCACGCAGGCGAACACGCCCATGCGGCCGAGCGTGAGGATCGCGATGACGAGGTTCAGTGCGGCGAAGTAGGCGAACCGCCGCCTCGAGGTCCTGAAGGCCTCGTGCACGGCCACGGCGAAGCCGGCATAGGCGGCGAAGCTGAGCCAGCCGGCGTTGGTGGCCCCCTGCAGGCGATAACCCTCGAACAGGGAGCCCATGCCGAGCAGCTGCAGCAGCCCGCCCGCGGCTACGGCCACTGCCGGGGCCAGCGCCAGCACATGGACGTACAGCTTGCGGCGGCCGGGCTCGAGGCCGACCTGCACGAACAGCCAGGGCAGCGCCAGACCGAAGGCTGCCACCATGATCTGGGCAAACGCGCGCTCGCCCAGATCGGCCACCAGCAGGCTCTGCAGGACCAGGAGCACCGCGACCACCACCGGCCAGTTGCGGATGCTCATGCGGACGCCGTAGCGCGCGGCGTTGGCTGCGAGCGCGAGCGCGACCAGCGCGCTGTGCGCGGCCAGCACCGCCGCCGCCGGGATCTGCGGCAGGTGGTTCGGCAGGATCCAGTAGAAGCCGAGGCCCAGGCTCGCGAGCGAAGCCGCGAGAAAGACCGTCGGCCAGCGATAGGCGAGGCCCCCGAGAACGACGAGGCTGGCGAGGATGAGCAGGAACATGGGTTGCGGGAGGCTTGCTAGAGCTTCGGGAGAGTACCAGGTCTAGGAACGTGAACGGCCAGCGATCGCGTCGGATTTCGTCGGCGAGTTCCGAGCCGGCGAGGAGGCCTCGGCGCGTGTCTCGATCCGATCACGATCTGACACCAGGATCTTACCCCACAGGGCGCGCTCTTGTGCCAGTCCTACGCGCCTGCCATAGTGCCGAAAAGGCGCCGATGAGAAGTTCGGCCATGGAAACGCCCGCGCGGCTTCTGATCTACAGCCACGACAGCTTCGGCCTCGGCCATCTCCGGCGCTGCCGAACCATAGCGCATCACCTGGTCGACACCTACAAGCACCTCTCGGTGCTGATCCTCTCCGGCTCGCCGATCATCGGCAGCTTCGATTTCAAGGCCCGCGTCGACTTCGTGCGCGTGCCGGGCGTGATCAAGCTGCGCAACGGCGAATACACGCCTTTGCAGCTGCACATCGACATCGAGCAGACGCTCGCCATGCGCAGCTCGATCATCCGGCACACGGCCGAGATCTTCGATCCGCACCTGTTCCTGGTCGACAAGGAGCCGCTCGGCCTGCGCGGCGAGGTGCGGGATACCCTGGTCATGCTCAAGGAGCGCGGCACGCGCCTCGTGCTCGGTCTGCGCGACGTCATGGACGAGCCCGGCAGCCTGCTGTCGGAATGGCGGCGCAAGGGAGTCTATCCAGCACTCCACGATCTGTACGACGAGGTCTGGGTCTACGGCCTGCCGGCGATCTTCGACCCCATAACGGAGCTGCCCGGCATGCTCCCGCTCGCGAACAAGGTCCGCTTCACCGGCTACCTGCGCCGCACGCTGCCGAGCAGCCCGCTGGCCGAGACGGCGCACGAGCTGCCGCCCGAACCTTACATCCTGGTCACGACCGGGGGCGGCGGCGACGGCGAAACCCTGATCGACTGGGTGATCGGCGCGTACGAGGCGGACCCCGAGATCCCTTACGCCGCGCTTCTGGTCCTGGGACCGTTCATGACCCTGGAGCGGCGGATCGAATTCCAGAACCGGGTGGCCCGTCTCGCCAACGTGCACGCCATCACCTTCGATGCCCGTTTCGAGCTGCTCCTGGAGCGCGCCGCCGGCGTGGTCGCCATGGGTGGCTACAACACCTTCTGCGAGATCCTCTCGTTCGGCAAGCCGGCCCTGATCGTGCCCAGGACAGTGCCCCGGCAGGAGCAGTTCCTGCGCGCCGAGCGGGCCGAGCAGCTGGGCCTCGTGCGCATGCTGCCGGACGACGGCGGGCGCCCGCCGCTGCTCATGGCCGAGCAGCTGCGCGCCCTGCCGAGCTGGCCGGCGCCGGACGCCGATCGCATCCGGGGGCTGCTCGGCGGGCTCGAACGGATCGCGGAGCTGAGCGAGCCCTGGCTCGGCCGGCTGGCCTCGAAGCGGCAGGCGCGCCTGTCCCGCTTCGCCTGACGGGCGCCGGCGCATGAGCAGGCGCCGCATCGCGGTGGTGGTCAAAGGCTACCCCCGCCTGTCGGAGACCTTCATCGCGCAGGAGCTGGCGGCGCTCGAGCGGCGCGGCCTGACGCTCTCCATCGTCTCGCTGCGGCAGCCCACGGACCCCGGGGTGCACGACCTGCACCGGGAAATCCGGGCGCCGATCCTCTACCTCCCGGAATATCTCTACCGCGAGCCGCTGCGCGTGCTGCGGGCCTGGCGCACCGTGCGGCGCTGGCCGGCGTACGGGGCAGCGCGGGCGCTCTGGCTCCGGGATCTGCGGCGCGATCCGACCGCGAACCGCATCCGCCGCTTCGGCCAGGCGCTGGTGCTGGCGAGCGAGCTGCCGCCGGACGTCGCGCTCCTCTACGTCCATTACCTGCACACGCCCGCTTCGGTCGCCCGCTACGCCGCGCGGCTCACCGGGCTGCCGTTCTGCGTCTCCGCGCACGCC
>CAZXYL010000750.1:0-3540 GCA_964644915.1 uncultured Geminicoccaceae bacterium | reverse complement strand
TGCGGCCGCCGCCTGGTCCGGCGCGCCGCAGAGCTCGTGCAGGCAGCCGCGGGCGAGGCCGCCACCTGGCAGCGCCCGATCGATGCCCGGAAGCCCGAGCGGTGTGATCCCCGCGTCCGCGCTCCGCGCCGTGCCCTCGAGTCGGGCGAACTCGGCGCGCAGCCGTTCGAGATCCATTTCGTGGTTGTCTTGACGGGCTCGGGATGGCACGGTCTGAGCATCGGATGAGCATGATTTGATCACGTTTCGTTCACGTTTTGTTCTATATCCCGAACGCCCACGATGTCAACCACCGCACAGTTTGGGGGCGCGTCCAGCCGACAGAGCTGCGCCCTGTCGCTGCTCGGCCCCCGGGCGGAGCGTGCGGGTTCGTTGACCTGGACCCTCCATGAGGCTATCTTTGGTCAGGCTTGACCAAGAGGCGGTGCCATGGGCGAAGTGGTCATCAATCTCTACGAGGCGAAGAGCCGGCTGTCCTCGCTGGTCGAGCGGGCGGCAGCGGGCGAGGAGATCATTATCGCCAAGGCGGGGCGTCCGAAAGCCAGGCTGGTGCCGCTGGCGAGTCGCGCCGGGCCCCGCGAGCCCGGCGGCTGGGAGGGCAAGGTCTGGGTTGCGGAGGATTTCGACGAGCCGTTGCCACCCGAGATCCTGGCCGGTTTTTCGGGCCAGGAGTGAGCCTTGACCGATCGACTGCTGCTCGACACGCACGTCTTTATCTGGTGGCGTGAGAACAACCCGAAGCTCGGCCTTCGCGCGAGGGCTGCCATCGCCAGCGCCGACCTGGTGTTCGTGAGCGTGGCAAGTGCGTGGGAAGCGGCGATCAAAATCGCGCTGGGCAAGCTGCGCCTGCTCGAGAGCTTCGAGGCCGGTGTCGTCGCGAGCGGCTTCGACAAGCTGCCGATCAGCTTCGGTCACGCCGAGGCGGTCGCGCGCTTGCCGCCCCACCACAGCGATCCGTTCGATCGCATGCTCGCCGTCCAGGCCTTGTCGGAAAGGCTGACGCTGGTCAGCCACGATCGCCGCTTCGCACCCTACGGTCTGTCCATTCTTTGGGCGTGATCGCTTCGATCGACGGGGAAGCGAACCTCACCGCACGGTGATCGTCTTCTTGGCCGAGCTGATGGGCGGATCGTGCGGCACGTGGTCCTCGTCGCCCATGAGCAGCCGGAGGGTGTGCTGTCCGGGCGGCAGGTCGACGTCGAGCAGAAGATGGTGGTGGCCGCTCCCGAGCTTGTCGACGCCCGCGGGTGTCACACCCATGTTCTTCAGGCCCATGCACCCAGAGCTTGCCGCCGCGCCACTGCCCCGCACGGGGCGGGTAGTCTCCGGACGTGAGGTCCTCCCTTCCCGGGATCGGTCAGACCCGGGCGATGACCTTGATCTCGATCAGCTGGTCCGGGAAGGCGAGGCGCGGGGTGACGAGGATCGTGCTCGCCACCGCCGCCCGGCCGCCGTAGGCCTCGGCCCGCACGCGACCCGCCACCGCGAACGCGGCATCCATATCGGTGACGTAGAGCACCTCCTCGACGATGTCGTCCATGGTCGCCCCGTACCGCGCCAGCAGCGTCTTGATGTTGACGTAGCTCTGCGCCATCTGCGCGCCCATGTTGCCGTGGTCGGCGATCCTGCCCTGCGCGTCGAGCGGGGCGGGTGCCACCATCTTGCCGCTCTCGTCGTGGCTGAGCTGCCCGGAGATCCAGATCGTATCGCCGGCCTTGACCGCCTGGGCGTAGCCGTACTGCTCCTCCCACGGCATGCCGAGGTTCTCGACCTGCTTGCTCACCTTGCTCATCCTGGCCTCCCGTCAGGTTCTGAAGCTGCATCTCACCAGTTGCCGACCCGCACGCGGCCTGCCCCCAGGATGGACACGTCGGGCCGCTCCGCCACCTCGTCGACCTCGATCACACCCGAGCCCGCAATGCCGAGACGGGCCCGCTCCGCGCGGCCGGCGATCCCGACCCGGCCGGCGCCCGCGATCTCGACCTCGAGGCGCCCCAGCTCGGCCTGCGCCACCTGCACCGCCCCGCTGCCGGCGATGTCGACGGTGAGATCACCCTCGACCTCGCCCGCGTCGATCTCGCCGCTGCCCTGGATCGCAAGCCGCCCGCCGGCGATCCGCTCCAGATCGGCCCGCCCGCCGGCGAGGGCGAGGTGCAGAGGCGTCTGCAGGTCCGACATCCGGATCTCGCCGACATAGGCGTCGACTTCCACCCCGGCATCGAGCGGGACCAGGATATCGACCTCCAGAGGTGCCGCGGGGCCGGTCACGATGGTCACGCCGTCGACGGTCACGACCGAGCGGCCGTGACCCGCCACGCTCTGGCTCACCGAGCCGATGCTCGTGCTCGCCCGGCCGCCGCCGCGGACGATGACCACGTTCCGGCCCGGCCCGACGATGGTCGTGACGCTGGCGCCATCGGTGACGACGTCCGGCTCGCTGCTCAGATGGAGCGTGCTGCCGCGCAGCTCCGCCCGGACGCGCTCGACGTCCTCCGCCGCGCCGCGGATGGTGAGCTGGATATCGCTGCGCGCCTCGCCCGCGATGCTCAGCGCGCTCGCGGCGAGCCCCTGCACGACGAGACGGTCGGCAGCGTAGTGCTTCGTCTCCTCGGCCATCTCCGGGCCGTCGCCGGCGTGAACCAGGGCCGGCGCGCCGGCGACCACGGCGGCGAGCGCCAGAGCGGGCAGCAGCCGGTGGATATCGGTGATGCTCATGGGCAACCCTCCTCGCGACGCCCGGTTACGGACGGCGATCGCGACTGGGCGCCATTCTATCCCGAACCGTCGCCGGGGTGGGGACGATCAGCGTCCCATCTGGAGCTGCGCGCGCCGCCGGATGCCG
This sequence comes from uncultured Geminicoccaceae bacterium, assembly GCA_964644915.1. Classification (GTDB taxonomy): domain Bacteria; phylum Pseudomonadota; class Alphaproteobacteria; order Geminicoccales; family Geminicoccaceae; genus CAZXYL01. The sequence continues at coordinate 698 of CAZXYL010000750.1, read as the reverse complement.
GTTCAGGCGGCAAAGCAGCCCGCGGACATCACCGCCGGGTCGGCCGGGATCAGGGGCGCGAAGCCCATGCGCTCCAGGATGTCGCGGCGGAGGTCCACGCCGGGGGCGATCTCGGCGAGCGCCAGGCCGTGGGGAGTGAGTCGGAACACGGCGCGCTCGGTGACATAGAGCGCCTCCTGGCCCCGGCGCAGCGCTTCGGTGCCCGACCAGGTGATCTGCTCGACGGCCGGCACGAACTTTTGCACCTCCCCATGCCGCACGATCCGGACGCGGCCGTCCCCGACCTCCAGCTTTGCCCCCTTGGCATCGAAGGTGCCGCAGAAGACCACCTTGCGGGCGTTCTGCGCGATGTCCATGAAGCCGCCGGGGCCGACGGTGAGCCCGCCGAGCTTGGAGACGTTGACGTTGCCCTCCGCGTCCACCTCGCCGAAGCCGAGGAACGCGAGGTCGAGCCCGCCGCCCGAGTAGAAGTCGAACTGCGAGGGCGCATCGATCATGGCCGAGGGGTTGCGGGCGAAACCGAACAGCGTGCCGTCGAGCAGCGAGCCGCCGTAGGTGCCGTGCTCGATGGTCTGATAGTAGCGGTCGAGCTCGCCGCGGCGCGCCACCAGCTTGGCGACCGCATCCGGGATGCCGAAGCCGTAGTTGATCACGGCGCCTTCGAACAGCTCTTCCGCCGCCCGGCGCGCGATCGCCTG
>CAZXYL010000749.1:0-2477 GCA_964644915.1 uncultured Geminicoccaceae bacterium | reverse complement strand
CGAGCGCGCCATCGAGCACGGCGCCCGCGCCCTGCGCCCGTCGGGCCGGGCGCCGATCGGGGGACGTCCGCCTTCGCCGGGGCGGCCTGCCGCGACCGAGCGCTCCTTGGCCGGGATGGAACGGCGCGGGGCATCGGGCGTTCTCCTGACCCCCAACAGGAGGTCCCGTTCCATGCCGAAGAATCCCTGGATGAGTCTGTGGCTCAGTGCCGCCAACAGCTGGGCCGGCGCCGCTCGCGGCTTCTGGAGCGCCGAGATGCAGCGCCAGCAGACCGCGATGATGAACGAGATGACCCGGCAGATGCTGCGCTTGTGGACCGGCGCCTGGCTGGTCCCGCCTGCCGCCGAGCGGCGGCCGCGCCAGCGCCGGTGAGGACGTCGTTCTCTATTTCGGCCGCAGGTCGGGGTAGTCGCGGCCGGGCCGGTTGCGGTAGCCGGGCAGCGACAGGCCGAACGCGATGCCGATCGCGCGGATCACGAACGCGACCAGAAATGCCGCCAGCGTCGTGACCGGCCGCGCCGTGCCGGCGGCGTGGAGGACGACGTAGGCGGCCGCACCAGCGGCGGCGGCCGTGGCGTAGATCTCCCGCCGCAGGATCAGCGGCACCTCGCCGCACAGCACGTCGCGCACGAGGCCGCCGAAGGTCGCGGTGATCATGCCCATGAGGATCGCGACGCTCGCCGGAGCGCCCGAGGCCAGCGCGCGCTCGGCGCCGATCACGCAGAAGGTGGCGAGCCCGACCGCATCGGCCCAGAGCAGCGCGCGAAAGCGCGATTCCAGGAACGGCGCCGCAAAGAACAGCAGAGCCGCCACGCCGGCGCACAGGAAGACGTAAGAGGGTGCCGCGATCCAGAACACGGGCGCCGTGCCGAGCAGCAGGTCGCGGATCGTGCCGCCGCCGATGCCGGTGACGGTCGCGATCAGGACGAAGCCGATCACGTCCATCTGCTTGCGCGAGGCGGCGAGCGCGCCGCTGGCGGCGAACACCGCGACGCCGCCGAGATCCAGGCCGAGGACGATCCAGTCGAGATGCGCCTCGGGCAGCGTCATGCCGGCGGCCTCGGCACCGGGGGCAGCACCGTCCGTGCCGCGTCAGGACCGGACCTGATGGACCTCGATGACGTTGCCTTCGGGGTCGTAGAAGAAGATCTGCTGCCAGCCGCTCATCGCCCAGGCGCCGTAGTCGGAATAGGGGATGCCCTTCTCCTCCAGGCGCCGCTTGAAGGTGTCGATGTCGTCGGTGCGGAACGCGATATGGCCCCGTTCCATGGGATTGAGCGGCTGGCCCGTGCGAAAGCCCACCCCCAGATCCCGCTCCGCCAGATGCACCTGCGTCGTGCCGTCGGTGACGAAGGACACGTCTCCCGGGTAGCCCTGCCCGGTCACCCGGCTGGCGTTCATCTCCGGCTCCGGCTCGAGATCCAGCACCGAGCGGTAGAACTCGTCCATCGCCGGCACGTTGGTCGTGCAGAAATTGATGTGGTGCAGCCAGAGCTTCATCGCCTTCTCTCCTCCGATGCCGGTTCGCACGGGCGCGGGCGTACCATTGCCGCGCCTCGACGATCTGGACTTCGACCCGCTTCGGTCGTCACCAGGCCGAATGTGCAGGCAGGTGAGCCGGTCGGCAAGCCGGCTCGCCGTGTACAGGCACGCGGCCGTTCCGATTCGCCTCAGCGCGCTTCGCTCACCTCCAGATCGATGCGTTTGCCGAGGGCCGCGAACGCCGCCTCGATCTGATCGAGCCGCGATGCATGCCGGAGATCGAACAGCCGGTCCACCTGCGGCGCCTTCCAGCCCAGCCGCCGCGCCAGGCCCGCCTTGCGCAGACCTCGCTCGCGCATCGCGCGATAGAGCAGCACCTTCAGCGAGGCCTGCATCGGCAGCTCGACCAGCACCTCGCCCCCGCCCGCCGGCAACGGCACGTCCTCGCGATCGGTGATCCGCCCCTGGATCGCGGTCTCGATCGCATCGGCCGCGCGCAAGAGCGCCTCCTCCCGGTCCTCCCCGAAGGTCGCAGCCTCCGGCAGATCGGGGAAGGTCACGAGCATGGTGCCGTTGTCGTCCGGGGCGAGACGGGCCGGATAGCGCAGCATGGCTACTTCAGACCGAGATCGCGTTTGATCTTCTCCACCAGACCGGTGCCGAGCTCCCTGCGGCTGCCGTGCATCGGCAGTACAGACTTCCGATCGACGCGACGGACCATCAGATGCCCGCCCTTTCCAGCCGCGAAGCTGCATTGCTGCCTGGCCGGCCAGCGGCGGAACTGAGCCGCGGTCATGCCGGCTCAGATGTGCAACAGAAATGTTGTTTTCAAGCGACCTCGGTCGGGCGACACCTTCACTCCGCCGCCGCACCCCCGCGTCGCTGGGCCAGCAGCGCCTCCGCCCGGGCCAGGTTCGCCCGAGCCTTGCTGATGTTGTAGGTGGCGCCCGCGTGCTCGAACACATCGAGGGCGCCGCGGATCGCAGCAACAGCC
>CAZXYL010000748.1:0-2015 GCA_964644915.1 uncultured Geminicoccaceae bacterium | reverse complement strand
CCGGCACCCTTGAGCGCCGTCACCAGGCGGCGCACGGCATCGCCGCTCGCCCGATCCGCCACCAGGAGCGCGTCGTCGGTATCGATGATCGCGAGATCGTGCACGCCTGCGCCCGTGACCAGCCGCCGATGCGAGAGCACGAGGCAGCCGCTCGCATCGTCCAGAACCACGTCGCCCTCGGTCGCGTTGCCATGCTCGTCCTTGGGCAGCTGCTCCCAGACCGCCTGCCAGGAGCCGAGATCGGACCAGGCGGGGTCGCAGGGCACCACCGCGATCCGCGTCGATTGCTCCATGACCGCCTTGTCGATCGGCGCCGCGGGGACCGCCGCCCAGCGCTCGAGCGGCACTTCGAAGGCGCCGGCGCCCAGATCGCGCAGGCCCGCGTAGGCGGCCTCCGCCGCCTGCGCCAGCGCCGGCGCGTGCTCCGCCAACTCCTCGAGAATGCGATCGGCGCGGAACAGGAAGATGCCGCTGTTCCAGAAGTGGCCGCCCTGCTCGAGCATCGCGAGCGCCGCCGGACGTTCCGGCTTCTCGACGAAGCGCCTGACGCGCCGCACGCCGGGCGCGTCCGGCACCGGCTCGCCCGCCTGGATGTAGCCGTAGCCGGTCTCGGGCCACAGCGGCGTGATGCCGAAGGTCAGGAGCTCGCCCGCGCGCGCGAGGGGCAAGGCCCGCTCGAGCGCATCCTGCAGGACCTCGGGTCTTTGCATCAGGTGATCCGAGGGGCAGACCCAGAGCACCGCATCGGCGCTCAGACGATCGCGCGCGTAGAGCGCCGCGAGCGCGATCGCGGCCGCGGTGTTGCGCCCCACGGGCTCGAGCAGGCGGTGCCGGTCGAGGTCCCGGTCGACCGCCGCGAGCTGGCGCTGCACCAGAAAGTCCAGCGCCTTCGCGCCCACGGTCACCACCTGACCCGGTGCCGCAGACGCGAGCAGCCGCCGCGCGGTCTGCTGCAGGAGCGATTGGTCGCCGACCAGGCGGACCAGCTGCTTGGGGAAGATCTCACGGCTGACCGGCCACAGCCGGGTGCCGGAGCCGCCGGCGAGGATGACAGGGACAAGCACCTCAGGTTCGCTCCCGGCTGGCAGGCGAAGCGCTCGAGCAGAACGCGAAGCTAGCGCCCACGGCTGACGTGGTCCAGTGGCGAGCGCCGTGCGCGATCATGGCGCGCATCACAAGAAGCGCACCGCGACCAGGCGGCCGAAATCGCCCAGGGGCAACGGACGATCGGGCCGGATCAGCACCTGCGCTCGCGGCGCGAGCGGCGGCAGGCCCGCGGCGGCTCGCCGCAGCGCCTCGAGCCCCGGCCTGAGCTCGATGCCCGCGATCTGGCCGAAGCTCACCCCGCGCGCGCCCTCGAGCGTGCGGATCTCGACCCGTTTGCCGGGCCCGAGGCGACCGACCTCCTCGAGCGCCGTCTGCGTGCGGATCATCAGGGGCTCATCGGCCTCGATCAGTGCCATCAGCGGCTCGCCCGCGCGACGGGTCTCGCCGTTGCGCGCCAGCGTCTCGAGGACCGCGCACCGGCAGGGGCTCTCGAGGGGCAGGGCCTCACCGCCGGGAGGTCGGATCGTGCCGACGAGCGCGCCCGGCGCCGCGGCCTCACCGGCCGCGAGCCTCGCCTCGAAGCGGCCGGCGGCCGGCGCCCGGAGCAGGGAGAGCGGCGCCTCGACCACACCGGTGTATGCCGTGGACCCGAGCGGCAGCTCCCTGATGCCGAGCGCGGCGACCGCCAGCAGGCCCAGGGCGAGCCCCAGGCCTGCCGGCCGGGCGACGCGGCGCAGGCGGCCGCGCCTGGCCGGGAGCCCCGGCGCCGGCCCGGGGTCGCGCTCGGGACGCACCTCGCCCGCGCGCTCGCTCGGGCGGATGCGCAGGATGTCGCCGGCGCTCACCACCTCGCCCGACAGATACGCGCCGGCCAGGTAGCGGAGCACGGCGACCTGCTCGCGCGAGCACCCGACGAAGGCGCAACCGAAGCGGCCGTGATCCTGATTGGCATAGACCATGCGGGCGTC